>NZ_VPAF01000013.1:0-89516 GCF_013419345.1 Acinetobacter sp. YH12086 | reverse complement strand
TGTTTCAGAAAGCTTCTTTGAATCGATATATTTCATCCGCAGATTATGCATGAATATTTAAAATTCTTCGGTACAAATAATCAGCAAGAGACTGTTCGTTTTTTGATTTATGAAAGAGGCTTAATATAGTTATATTTTTAAACATATTTAGTTGTACTAGAGCTGCTTACATTAAATTCATTTTAATGATTCTTTTCTACCTTAGCTTCAAAAAATAAAACTTAATTCAAGACATTTTAAGCGTTTATGTATGCAAAGAGATTTAATCCGTAGGTATATGTATGAATTCAGTGAGAATTAAATTGCTGACATAATATGTTCGATAAACTTATGAGCTAACACACATTATTCAAATACTTTGTGCTCAGTCATATTTACCCCTTTACCCCCAAGTGATTACTTAAAAGTGGAGAATAAAAATGTCACAAGAATACGTTGAACAAGATCAGCGACAAAAATTATGGAAACTCATTAAAGACGTGCGTTTCACCATGATTAGCCATGTCACTGACAAGCAAGAAATTCATTCTCAACCTATGACCATGCTTAATTCTGATAAAATGAATGAGCATGAAAATATCTATTTTCTTATGAAAGAAAACAATGACCTTGTAGAGGCAGTCAATGCAGGTCGTAATCATCTTGGATTAGCATTCGCTAAACCTTCAGACGATATTTATGTATCAATTAGTGCTCATGGAGAAATCAGTACAGATGCGGCCCTAATCGATAAATTATGGAATCCTTGGGCTGAAAACTGGTTCGATGGCAAGACTGATCCTACTGTTCGCGTTTTGATAGCTAATGCTATTAGTGCAGAATTCTGGAATGTCAAAGACAATAAAGTCACCCATTTATTCAAAGTTTTGAAGGGCAATTTAACGGGTAAAACTCAAGAACTTGATACTGAACATAATACCCTGAACTTAGAATAAATGATTTTATTGATTCGAATTAATGCTTTAATTTTAGGTTAATTTGGATTGTCCCATAGTTAGTCAAGTGCATATATGATCTCGAATGAATGGTTTCACCAGCTCAAACATCAATTTAAAAAAGGCTGCATCAAGCAGCCTTTTTTGCGTATATAAATTGACTCAACTGACCTTTTGAATTAATTGCGCTTTGGCCACTTCTTGTTGCTTTAACAAGTTACGTTGGATTTTTCCACTCGATGTTTTAGGCAACCCATCTACAAATTCAATTTCTTTTGGATAAGCATGCTTGGATAAACGAGATCGTACATAGGCTTGTAGTTTATCCATGAGTTCTGAACTTGCTTGATATTGTGGTTTCAATACCACAAAAGCTTTAACCAATTCAGTTCGCTCAGGATCAGGCTTACCGACAACTGCCGATTCTAAAACCTCTTCACACTCTAATAATGTGCTTTCCACATCGAAAGGTCCTACACGATAGCCTGACGTTGTAATGACATCGTCTGCACGACCAACAAAATCAATGCCGCCTTCTTCGTTTAAACGAACGGTATCACCGGTTAAATAGTAGTTCCCGACAAAGGCTTTACGGTTATTGCCACCATAGCCTGTAAACCACATGAGTGGAGATTGCGACCAATCTAATGCCAATGTTCCAATGCCACCGCGTTCAATTTCTTGATAGTCTTTATTAAGCACCGCGAAACGATGACCCGGTATAGCAAAACCGGCTGAACCCACTTTTTTGTAGTGTTCTAAAGCATGATGATTTGCAATCACCATTCCAAGTTCCGTTTGTCCATATTGGTCATAAATATTGACGTTTAAGTCGTGATTAAACCATTGAATCACTTCAGGCGTTAGCGGCTCACCTGCGCTACTCACAACCCGTAAATGTGATTTTATGGATGCGTCAAATTTTTCTTTGAAGCCAAAGAACATACGAAAAGCCGTTGGAGAACCGGTCAAATTACTGACTTTATATTTTTTGATGACTTGAAGTGCATGATCAACACTAAAAGCCCGTTCATCCATAATAATGCTGTGTCCTAAACTTAATGGCCCTGCAATTCCATAGTACAAACCATAAGCCCAACCCGGATCTGCCAAATTCCAAAATGAATCTTCATCACGCAAATCAACCGCATGTGTCATATACCCTTTAAATGCCAATAACGCTTTGTGGGGCACAGGTACAGACTTGGCTAAACCGGTCGTTCCCGATGTAAACATCATTAAAAATTCATCGTCAAATGAACGGGGAACTGAGTTAAATGTGGCGTCATGCAATTGCAACTCTGACCAAAAGTCAGGATCTGTTTGAATTGCTTGATCGGCATGTACGTTTAAAATATGCGGTAAATCAATGTGATTAAGTTTTGATCGTTGCTCAGTGTTGGTTACAATCAGCTTTGTTCCCGCAGTTTGCACCCGATGCTCAATCGCTTTGGACTCAAATGCCGTAAACAAAGGCTGATAAATTGCCCCTATACGCCATGTTGCCAAAATAGTAATCAATAACTCTGCAGTACGGGGTAATAGACCTGCAATGCAATCACCTGCTTTTAGCCCAATGCGCTGATAATAATTCGCCAATTGTGCAGAAGCTAAATCTAATTGCTCAAAAGTCCATTGTTCAGATTCACCATTTTTACCTTCCCAGATCAGTGCAGTTCGATTTTGCCCAACATAGCGCCCACAACATTCATCATAAGCATTGATTGAACTTGGCGTACCGACCAATTGTTCTGCAACCATTTTTTCAAAATTAAAATCACGATATGCTTGTTCTAGTGTCTTCATGACGACAATTCCTATCCTGTTCTCTATGATTCAAAGTGCAAGACTTTGAGGTTTATTGATCTTGTTGTTGTACCGCTGCGTACTAGTGACGATTCCTTTGCCACATCCGCTTTTACTGCTTTTCTATACACCGATTGCAATGTCGGTTTTTTAGTTTTGAAACTTATACTCTTCGACAATCTATTCGTAAATTACCTATTCTTAGACTGTCTATACCTAGATAACCATGTTTGGATGTGCCCTGCAATTTCCATAACCATCAACGCCATTGCAGGGTTTGAACATCGACTAAAGTCTATTTTTTAACCTTTCACCCTTTGGTGACTTCACGTGCAATCACCAGCCGCTGAATGTCCGATGCACCTTCATAGATTTGACTGACACGCACATCACGATAAATTCGTTCTACTGGGAAATCAGATACATAACCATAGCCCCCATGGATCTGAATCGCATCTGAACACACCCGTTCAGCCATCGTCGATGCAAAAAGTTTCGCCATCGAGGCTTCTTTTAAACATGGAAAACCTGCATCTTTTAACGTCGCTGCATGGAAAATCAATTGGCGAGCCGCTTCAATTTGGGTAGCCATATCCGCGAGGCGAAATGCCACGGCCTGATGCTGTACAATCTCTACGCCGAATGCCTTGCGTTCATTGGCATATTCAACGGCTGCATCTAATGCTGCTCGTGCCATACCCACAGACTGCGCTGCAATACCAATTCGACCTGACTCTAGGTTTGATAAGGCAATTTTATAGCCTTCACCCTCTTGGCCTAAAAGACTATCCGCAGGAATACGACAGTCATCTAAAACAATCGTTGCTGTATCGGAACAATGCTGACCCATTTTGTCTTCTAATCGCGATACGATATAACCCGGTGCATCCGTCGGTACTAAAAAGCACGAAATCCCTTTTTTACCTGCAGACTTATCCGTTACCGCAAAAACCAAGGCTACTTGGGCATGTTTTCCTGTGGTAATAAATTGCTTGGTGCCATTTAACACCCACTCATCACCATCACGCTCCGCTTTACATTCCAATGCGCTCGCATCTGAACCCACTTGTGGTTCTGTTAGGCAAAAACAACCTAACCATTCGCCAGTGGCTAATTTTTTTAAGTATTTTTCTTTTTGTGCTTCTGTACCATAACGCTGCGTAATGCCACATGGCAGTGAATTTTGTACGCTAACAATTGTGGAAATCGCACCATCGCCCGCAGCAATTTCTTCTAAGGCAACAACCAAAGACACATAGTCTAAACCTGCACCACCCCATTCATCCGAAACCGTCATGCCTAAAGCACCTAGCTCACCCAGTTCCTTAAGTTCTTGTGCAGGAAATGACGCCGTTTTGTCACGCTCTGCAGCCGTCGGTTTCAGTTTTTCTTGCGAATAGCTTCGCATCATGTCCTGAACCATTTTTTGTTCATCATTTAAAATCATGAGACTTCCTTTTCTAAATCTTTTATAGCGCGTATAGCTTTAAATTTTGGATAACTGCGGAATTAAAAATACTTTGGCTGTATAAAACAAAGTTGGATACACGCCGACGTCATTTGCAACTGTCTGAGGCAGGACGCCATTAATCTTTAATGTTTCTGTAACCTGTAAATCAATAAATATTTGATGACGAGTTTTGCAAATGACAATGGTTTTGGTTACTTTTGCCGAAACAAAAGTAACGAGATGAGCTACTGTCAACAAAGTTATTCTCGATCAGACTCCTTCGTAGAAGCCTGAATAAGCAGTTTTAATAAATAACTATTTAGGCTGCATACGGATCGCGCCATCAAGACGTATCACTTCGCCATTGAGATAAGCATTTTCAAAAATATGCGTCACTAATTTTGCAAACTCTTGTGGTTTTGCTAAACGTGGAGGAAAAGGCACCATTTGCCCCAAAGCATCTTGTACATTTTGTGCTAAGCCTTTGAGCATCGGCGTTTCCATAATACCCGGAGCAATGGTCATCACACGGATTGATTCACGTGCAAGCTCACGTGCAAGAGGTAATGTCATTGCAACCACTGCCCCTTTTGATGCTGCATAAGCCGACTGACCAATTTGACCATCAAAAGCCGCAACCGATGCCGTATTCACAATCACGCCACGCTCTTCTTCACCTGCTTTTAATTCATATTTAGCAATCAGTTGTGCCGCATAGCGCAGCATATTGAATGTACCTGAAACATTAATATTTAATACTTTTTGGAACATCGCTAAATCATGTAATCCATCACGACCTAAAACTTTTGCAGAGGGTGCAATACCTGCACAGTTCACTAAGCCATTAAGTTGACCAAATTCTGCTTCAACTTGTGCAAAGAAAGCGCCGACCGCTTGTTCATCGGTAACATCCAATTGAACAAATTTAGCATGATCACCCAGTTGATGTTGCATCGCTTCGCCATGCTCATGATTCATATCCACAATAATCACTTTTGCGCCCAGGCCAATCAGATGTGTTGCTGTCGCAGCGCCTAGTCCTGATGCACCACCTGTCACAACAAAAACTTTTCCTTTAATGTCCATAGCATTTCCCTATTTACGATATCTTGTTTTAAATTCGACTTAAGATGCAGAGTAAACAGAGAATTTATTCAGTACAATTTCCAAATGTTGCATCTTTTCTGATGTATTTGGACAATTCTGAACAAGGACCTATCCGCACATATGCCGAAGCATGGACTCGAATACAGTAAAGGGACGATTTCTATCGACTTGGTGCATGAAGCATTACACGATGCGCAAAAAAAGCACTTTGATATTTCTGCTATTTTACAAAAGTCTGGTATACCCTCAGAGTTACTGCTATCAAGTAAGACCAGAGTTTCCGTTTCACAATATGCGGCTTTATGGACTCATCTTGCAGATGTGATGGATGATGAATTTTTTGGCATGGATCGGCATGCCATGCGACGTGGTAGTTTTAAGCTACTGTCGAAAATGGTCATGCATAACAGTACCTTGGGTGATGCACTCAAGCAAATCTTACAATTTTTAAATCTGGTTTTAGATGACTTGCATAGTGATTTAACTATTGAAGATCACTTTGCTTATATCGTGATCTATGACCAACATGCGCCTAAACGCATGTTCAGCTATGCCACATATTTAATGCTTATCCATACGCTACTGTGCTGGCTAAGTGGACAACGGATTTTATTAAACCAAATCCAATTAAAATGTGATGCACCTATTGATGATCACGACTACAAAGTTCGCTTCTGTGAAAATATTCATTACCAAGCCAGTCAAAACTACATACAGCTCGATGCCAGTTATTTAAGTCTACCAATCAAGCAAGACACACGTTCGTGGTATCAATTCTTACAACAAACACCTGAAAACCTTTTGGTACGCTTTAAAAACCCGTATGCGCTCAGCAGCCAAATTCGTAAACAACTGTTAGACGTTCCTCCTGCCGAATGGTTAGAGTTTTATGAGTTGGCGGTCAAAATGAATATGTCGGAAGCCACGATGCATCGCCGTCTTAAAAGTGAAGGTGTGAGTTATCAACAACTCAAAAATGATATCCGACGTGATACTGCAATCGATTTTTTAACCCATACCGATAAAAGTTTGCAAGATATCAGTGAAGAACTGAATTTTCATGATCCGAGTGCTTTCCATCGGGCTTTTAAAAAATGGACAGGCGTCAGTCCTGGTGCATATCGACAAAATAATGCGCCTGAATTCAAGGCCTAAAATTTGATATTCGCTATTTATAAATTGAATATTCATCTAATTGATAGAAAATCAATAACTTAAAAATATTCAATAAATAGACTGACCATTCATCCTTGAACGATTGCTACTTTAGTCTAATTAGGTTATTTTTCACTCAATTTAAAGCACTTTGCTTATTTTTTTCTAATTCTCCTGCATCTCCTTGAAAGGCTTTCCTATGCTTAAGATGATTGATGTTCTTGAACAACAACTTGTTCAAAACTTTTCAGATTCTCTTTTCACTCAGATTGACGCAATTGATGAACTGTTTCACGAACAGCTTAAAACTGTTGCAGATATCGATTTGCAAAATTTGATTTCACAATTTTTTAGCACTGAAAATGCAGTTGAAGTTGCTCATGCACTGGATATCCAAGCAGATGACATTGAAGCAATTCAAGCAGGTGCAAATCCAAAAGATGAAAATTTAGTCAATGCAACTGCAAAAATTATTGCTTACTGTCTTGCAGTAGAAACATCAGCTTTAGAACAAGTTGAAGTTTCCGATAGCTTACAAGACTACCCAATGTAAGTATTGATCACATATAAAAAGCAGCGAAAGCTGCTTTTTTATTGGAAAGATTATGTTACGTCTATAATTCACTATAATTTTTGAATATTCTTTACACTAAAATATCTAAGCATTTTTCATGCAAGTTTACACATTAATTTATATAACGAAATTTCATCACAATTAAATCCAATAAAGTATTTTAAATCAAATACCTATATTTGATTTATACGCTTATCTCGATTTCTATTATTCTTAGCATTTATTCTGTTTTGTTTCTGAAATATTTCCGTCGTATCTATGTGCTCATAATTCAACACTTGATTGTGAACGATATGACTTCCCTATTTAAAAGCTCAAAACTAATTTTTTCTACGCTGACATTCAGCCTATTCAGTAGCTCTATCTTTGCTGCTATTCCTTCGACACTTAAACTGGATTATGCCTACTATGCACCGACCAGTTTAGTGGTGAAGGAACAAAAACTCTTAGAAAAAACATTACCCAAAACACAAATTAAATGGGTCTTTAGCCAAGGTAGTAATCGCTCACTCGAATATCTCAATAGTGGCAGTGTGGATTTTGCCTCAACGGCAGGACTTGCAGCCGTTTTGAGTCGTGCCAATGGCAGTCCGATTAAAACTGTATACATCCAGTCACAGCCTGAATGGACGGCATTGCTTGTGGCAAAAAACTCTCCGATTAAAAGTCTGAAAGACCTCAAAGGCAAAAAAATTGCAGCGACCAAAGGAACCGATCCATTCATGTTTACTTTGCAGTCTTTGGAAACAGTCGGCCTCAATAAACGTGATGTGCAATTGGTACATTTACAACATCCTGATGGAAAAACAGCTTTAGAACGTGGTCAAGTCGATGCATGGGCGGGATTAGATCCACTCATGGCATCGGCACAGGTACAATCAGGCGCGCGGTTTGCTTTATCGAAATGTGGGTTTTAACAGCTATAGCGTTTTAAGTACCAAACAACAATTTAGCCAGCAAAGTCCTGAAGCCGTTGAAGCTGTGATTAAAGCCTATGAACAAGCACGACAATGGGCCAAAGCCAATCCAAATAAATTAGCCGAATTATTGGCACGTGAGTCCAAGCTTCCATTGGCTGTTGCCAAGCTGCAGTTAAGTCGTACCAACTTTGAGCAAAATATCCCAACAGCTAAACACATTGCGGCCTTAAAGAAATCTGGCACGATTTTGACTGAGAAAGATTTAGTTCGTAAAGGTACCAATGTCAATCAAGTGATTGATCAACTTTTTGATGCACGTTATGCGAAAAAGGTTGTGAAATAACATGTCATCATCACTGACTCAACCCAAAATCGATACAGCGGTTTCGACCGCTTCCGATTCATCAAACCATATAAAACCCAAGTTGATCTTGATTTAAAAAGGTCTTGCTCTACCTGTGGTTTTATTGCTGCTATGTGAAATCTTGGTCAAAAATAGTGTTATCGAACCGTATCTACTCCCTGCTCCGAGTAGCCTTTGGCAGTCATTTATAGAGTTATCTGAAGGTGAACTTTGGCAGCATATCTGGACCAGTACTTGGCGGGTATTTTTAGGCTTTTTTATTGGTAGCGGACTTGCTCTGATTTTTGCACTCTTAGTCGGTTTGAACAAACAAGCCGAAGCATTTTTGGAACCTACATTTTCAGCAATTAAATCTATCCCCAGTTTGGCATGGATTCCCTTACTGCTCTTATGGTTAGGTATTGATGAATCCTCAAAAATCACCCTCATTGCCATAGGTGCTTTTTTCCCGACCTATACCAATACCGTTGCAGCAATTCAAGGCGTAGACCGAAAACTCATTGAAGTTGCTCAAGTTTATCGTTTGAAATATTTGAGGCAGATTCGTGAAATTATTTTACCTGCAGCATCGCCGGGTATACTTACAGGCTTACGCAATAGTTTAAGTTTGGCATGGATGTTTATGATTGCAGCAGAGCTGATTGCAGCCACGCAAGGTATTGGCTATTTGCTCAGTGATGGTCGTGAAACTTCACGTCCAGATATCGTGATTATTGCCATTATTCTATTAGCGCTCTTAGGGAAAATCACCGATAGCCTGATGAAATATCTAGAACAACATCTACTGCGTTGGCAAGATGTGGTGAAGTAAACCTATTTTCTACACTTGCAAATGCAAGCATACAAATGCTCACATATGCATTGAAAAACAAAAAAATAAAGCGCATTCAATGCGCTTTATTTTTGACTATTTCTCTAACACCAAATCAGTGTTGCCACTGGCCTAAACTGACACGGTCATTGCCACCATAATCTTTTACAGTCCGAACATTTCGATACCCAGCTTGTAAGAACAAATGTCTGACTGCTTCCCCTTGGTCATAACCATGTTCGAGCACCACCCAACCATTCACGGTTAAATGTTTTTTGGCTTGAAGAATGATTTGTTCAAGATCTGCAAGCCCATGATTATCTGCAACCAAAGCACGTTCAGGCTCTGTCGCCAAATCCTTCATGTGTACATCATCAGCATCGATATACGGCGGATTTGACACAATTACATCAAAGAAAGCACGTCCAAAAGGTTTTAACCAAGAACCTAAGACAAACTGCACATGTTCAAGATCATGCTTTTTGGCATTAAATTCAGCAACTTCCAATGTAGGTTCATAAATATCCGAAGCCACAATTGACCAATCTGGACGTTCACTGGCTAATGACAATGCTACTGCACCAGTTCCTGTTCCTAAATCGACCACACGAGCATCTTCAGGAAGTTCTAAACGCAGTACAGTTTCAACAAGTACTTCCGTATCAGGACGTGGCACCAAAGTATCTTTAGTCACTTTTAAGTCTAGCGTCCAAAATGGCTGAGAACCTGTGACATATGCCAAAGGCTCACCTGCTGCAATACGTGCAAGTGATGCGACATATTGTTGTTCTTGCTCAGCTGTTAATTCTTGATCCTTTTTCATGATTAAATCAAAAGAATCAATCTTGGTGATATGCTCTAACAACCACGCATTTTCCTGACGTTCATAACTCTCAGGTTCACCACGATAGGCCAAAGCCTGTGCAATATTCATTAGCCACCATTCTGCTGTGCTAATAACGCCAACTGATCGGCTTGATATTCACGATGCAAACTATCTAGCAATTCAGTCAAATCACCTTCCATCACTGCATCCAACTTATACAGTGTTAGGTTAATACGATGATCAGTCATACGACCTTGTGGATAGTTATAGGTACGAATACGCTCAGAACGGTCACCAGAACCCACCAAGTCACGACGCATTTCAGACGTCGCGGCATCTGCCGCTGCGCGTTTGGCATTTTCTAAACGAGAAACCAACAGCGCCATCGCTTTGGCTTTGTTTTTATGCTGTGAACGTTCGTCCTGACATTCTACAACTGTACCCGTTGGAATATGGGTAATACGTACAGCAGAGTCAGTTTTGTTAATGTGCTGACCACCCGCACCAGATGCACGATAGGTATCAATACGTAATTCTGAAGGATTAATTTCAACACTGGTGTCTACATCAATTTCCGGCAAAATCGCAACAGTACATGCCGAAGTATGAACACGACCTTGTGACTCTGTTGCAGGAACACGCTGTACACGATGTGCACCACTTTCAAATTTCAAACGACCATATACGCCTTCACCATTGATGAGGCAAATCACTTCTTTATAACCGCCATGTTCTCCGTCATTTTCAGACAGCACTTCAATACGCCAACCTTGTGATTCAGCATATTTACTGTACATTCGATACAAGTCACCCGAGAAAATTGCAGCTTCATCACCACCTGTTCCGGCACGAATTTCTAAATAAGCAGAGTTCGCATCATTCGGATCTTTTGGAATCATCAGAATGTTTAAGTCTGCTTCAAGCTGACCGATCAAAGCTTTATTTTCTTTGATTTCCTCAACGGCCATCTCTTTAAAATCTGGATCCATCATCATTACTTCAGCAGTCTCAATATCTTCTTCAGCTTGACGGTATTTTTTCCAAACTTCAGTGATTTCAGATAAATCACTATGCTCACGTGACAACTGACGGAAACGTTTGTTGTCTGAAATGACTTCTACATCTGCGAGTAATGCATTTAATTCTTCGTGACGGTCAGAGAGCTGATCTAATCGTAAACGTAACGATTCTTTCATTTTTCAAAAAATCTCAATACACAGGCTCTACCGCTAAACTTTCACGGATATGCCAAAATTCAAAATAATGGGGCTAGTGTACCGATAATGGGTCTGAAATGACATATATATTGTTTTTTGGCCTATCAATGACCCGAAATAAGAAAGTGTGAAATTCATCACTCCTACCTTTCTCCACAAAGTCGTACAGATTTTCTGCATTCGACCATTTTTTTCACAATATTAATAAAACTTATACAAACTAGACACTCAAATCACCAAATAAAGAGAAAGCTCTCCATATTTATAGCGAATAGTTTTGTTACATTTACTGCCATCGAAATGATTATGAAAAAGTCCTCGCGTTTATGAAGGACATGGAGTGAACTATGAAACTGAATACTCTTTTAATGACAGCCACTCTAGCAACTGCTTCTATGTTCACTGTGTCTGCAAATGCAGATAGTACAACACGCGTTGCTGCAGCTAGTGCATTAGGTAGTGTTGCAGGTACTGCAATTGGTAAAAACATGGGCGGTAATACCGGCGCTACAATTGGTGCCGCTCTTGGTGGTGCTGGTGGTGCTGCAGTAGCAAGTAATAAACGTAACCGTACAGAATCTGCTATCGGCGGTGC
This sequence comes from Acinetobacter sp. YH12086, assembly GCF_013419345.1. NCBI lineage: Bacteria > Pseudomonadati > Pseudomonadota > Gammaproteobacteria > Moraxellales > Moraxellaceae > Acinetobacter > Acinetobacter sp. YH12086. The sequence goes on along the minus strand of NZ_VPAF01000013.1, from coordinate 77,756 downwards.
TTTAGGTGGTGGTACAGGTTATACCGTTGGTAAAAGCATGGGCGGTACAAACGGTGGTTACATCGGCTCTGCACTAGGTGCTGCTGGTGGTGCTGCTCTAGGTAATAAAATCTCTAAAGACAAAGCTTACGACAAACAGCAAGAACGTAAATACAAAAAACGTTACCGTCGTCGTCACTAATTCAAAATTAGTGAGTCCTTATTGAATAGTGAAAATAGCACCTTCGGGTGCTTTTTTTATGTATCGCCTTTTTTCAAATGATAAGTACAACTTTATTTATTGCTCCTGATAAATATTTAGATTTGCCTTCCCTCCAACCAAGTCATCAATCATGTAGAAATAAAGTGCAAAATTTACATTGCAGCAACGGAACACGTATTTTATTTCACATCATGCTCCAAATATTCGCTATGTGTTTTCATATATTGATATCAACAGATAAACATCATGCTTCGTAAGGAGTTTAAAAATGAAAATTAATAAAATTCTATTCAGTGCAGCAATTGCCGCTTCAGCACTTACTATGACTGCAACACATGCAGGTAATAGCACCAATACTGCATTAACATCTGCTTTAGGTGGTGTTGTTGGTGCAGCAATCGGTAACCAAGTTGGCGGCCAAACTGGCGCAATGATTGGTTCAGCAATTGGTGGCGGTGCAGGTGCAGCAGCATCGGCAAACAAACGTGACCGTAATGGTGCCATCATCGGTGGTGCACTTGGTGGCGCGGGTGGTTATACCGTAGGTAAAAACATGGGCGGCACAAACGGTGGTTATATCGGTGCTGCACTTGGTTCAGCTGGTGGTTCTGCACTAGGTAAAAAAGTGTCTGAAGACCGTCGCTATGATGACCGTTATAATGGTCGTTATGATGATCGCTATGACCGTCGTTATAACAACCGTGGCTATCGTACCAATAATTATAGCTACCACGACCGAGGCTACCGTGGAGACAATGGTCGTCACTTAGGTTGGTACAAAAACGGTAAACGTTAATCGATATATTTCAATGGAAAAAAATCAGCACCTTCGGGTGCTTTTTTTGTATATAAAAAAAGTTTAGATATATCTAAAGTTGTCTTTTTACACCGCCCCACACCATATCGAATTTATTCGATATACATTCAGCTTTTTATATCGTATTATTTCGATATAAAGATCTCTGAGAGAAAACATGCGTACTCTAGCCGATACAAAATTTTCAATACTTGAACTCGCACCTGTTCGAGATGATAAAACCATCGAATTTTCACTCAAACATGCACTCCAGTTAGCACAGAAAGCAGAACAACTTGGCTATGAGCGTCTATGGTTAGCCGAACACCACAATATGGATGGCATCGCAAGTTCTGCAACTGCGGTTTTACTCGGTTATCTCTTAGCAAATACACAATCCATCAAGCTCGGTTCAGGCGGGATTATGTTGCCCAACCATGCACCTTTGGTTGTCGCTGAACAATTTGGCACGCTTGAAACGCTATATCCCGGCCGTATTGAACTCGGCTTAGGTCGTGCGCCGGGTACTGACCAAACCACCATGCGCGCTTTACGCCGTGGCCGTCAGGAAACCGAAGATCAATTTCCACAAGATGTCCTTGAGATTTTACAATACTTCAAAGCACCTGAGCCACAGCAGCGCATCATTGCTACACCGGGACAAAATACACATGTTCCTGTATGGCTTTTAGGTTCAAGTCTGTTCAGTGCACAACTCGCTGCACGTTTAGGTCTACCCTATTCATTTGCTTCACATTTCGCGCCACGCATGCTTGGACAAGCAATTCAGCTCTATCGTGAAAATTTCCAAGCATCCGAATATTTAGATCAACCTTATGTGTCTATGGGCGTACCAACGGTTGTTGCTGAAACAGATGAAGAAGCAGAATATCTAGCAACGAGTGCTTACCAACGGGTTTTAGGTTTAATGCGTGGTCAAAGTTTAAAACTCAAAGCTCCGGTCGACAGTATGCAAGGCTTATGGTCTGCTGCAGAAAAGCTGTCTGTTGATAATTTCTACGCTATGGGACAAGTCGGTTCAAATGCAACTGTTCGAACAGGTTTAGAAAACCTACTCACTAAATATGACGTTGATGAGTTTATTTTCACCTGCGACATTTACGATACCGATAAGCGCATTGAAAATTTCGAACGTTTAATGCAAATCAAAAATGATCTCGCTTAAGACTCTAAGCTTAATAATCTAATCCAAGCGTTTAATCCGTCTAAAGGCAGAATTGTGACTACATTTTTTGTGGTTCTTTAGACGGATAGCAGTCAACAGATAATATGGTTTCGGCTAACAACGACCAAACCTGTACTTAAAAACCATCATTGCCTCAACGAAATAATTGCTTTACTCATTTTTATTCCTGTATAAATATTAAACACAAGCAAAACAATGAGAAAAATAAGCAGATGAGCCAATATATTAATAAACCCACACCAGCATTTATCGCAGCAAGTTGGTGTGCCCTCATTTTAGGCGCTGTAGTGTTTTGCATAGGTTTATTCAATGCAAATATGATGCTGAATGAAAAAGGCTTTTATCTCATTTTATTGCTCTATGGATTATTTTCATCGGTTTCATTACAAAAAATCATTCGTGACCGTTTAGAAGGAATGCATGTCACTGCAATTTACTTTGGACTGTGCTGGGCATCCGTCATTATTTGCCTCGTACTTCTTGCCATTGGCCTATGGAATGCTGAACTGGCATTAAGTGAAAAAGGTTTTTACATGATGGCTTACTTAATGAGTTTGTTTGGCGCAGTTGCAGTACAAAAGAATATTCGTGATATGGACTATTTACGTACCCATACCGACCAACCCGAACTTAAGCATTCAACCCCGAGTCAGCTTGACTATAGCTCACAAGATGATGAACCACTTTAAAACTCACAAAATTTATAGATCTCAAAAGCCGTTCATGCAGGTCGCTCATTATTTCGACCTGCTTGAGCGAAAGATGAACTTCAACGCATAAAAAAATCAGTTCACTCCTAGAAATCTATAAATGACAAGGGCCAAGCAAATCAATTCTAGACAAATTGCATGACTCATCAGACTGAAAAAACGCTTTACCCCAACTGGCCCATCACAGAATATATTCCTATCTAAGACTCAACTAAAAAAAGAAAAGATAAGGAATAAATATGGCCAACAAGCAGGATGCAACCCACCATATTTTTAATAATCATGTAGACGATTTTGAACACTTTCGTGGAACGATCATCAGTTCAGAACAGATCAAAGATTATGATTTTAAGAATCAAAAAATCGCCATTATTGGGATAGATCAGCATGTGGTGTCTGAACTGCATCATCTATGTCAGGTTGCAGATAACATCATGGTCTATCAAATCAAACCGCAATTTGTATTACCACGCACCGAACGTCTACTGAATAAATTAATCCAGCACCCACTGATTGCAAAAAATCGACGTTTATTTAGCAATCGTATTAAGAGTATTTTGGCGATTCGTTTTTTAGAAGACCAAGTGCCGAACCATTGGTTAAGACATTTACTCAGTCCAAATACCGCAATTCAGAACAAAACCTTCCTAAAATCTGATCATTATTATGCAGCATTACAGCAGCCCAACTGCATCTTAAACACTTGGCCAATTGCGAAAATTCAGAATAATTCAATCACGGCTTTAGATGAACATACGTTTGAGTGTGATGTCATTGTTCGCAGTGAATCTAACCAATCCAAAGAAAAGTAATGACATTGCAATTATTTTCACATGACATCTATTAAATTTTTTGTGATTGATCAAAAATCACAATACCAAAAGCCATCTCTGGCGGCTTTTGGTAGCTCCCCTACTATATTGGATACTTCAATTCGATAAGGCTAAAAATTCTTATAAACTCATAAATGAAAAATAGCTTTATCAGCTCTATTGCATAAATCATGCATCAGCACTACACCTGCAGATAGAGCGAGTTTATAGAGGTGCGATTTTTTGAATAGTTATGATCAATTCTTCATGAAAACTTTATTTCAAACCAATAATTTTTTCAGTGCTTATTTTTTTTACACAGCTCTATTTACTCCTTAACTGTAAGTTGAAAAATTTATATTGATGCTTATGTTCAACCGATATTTACCTATATTGTTATCTATATTTAATAGGAAAATAACAGATTGAAATCCAGTTTAAATATCAATTTATATCGGGGTTTAGAGCCTGAATGTTATTAATTTGAATATTTTTCACTCACATCAATTAAATAAATGGTGCCATTTCTTTATATTTAGCACCCAAAAGCAACTGTTTGATTATTTTTTATTCTATTTTCTGCCTATTTTTTTAGCATTTAAATCAGTATTTTTGAAAAATTGATTAAATATTAAACCATATCAGCTAAATCTTGTATTTACACAACTCATATCAAGTGGATTATTCAGGCTTAATTCATAGATAAAAATACAGCAAAACACGGATTTTTATAAAAGATTTGTGCTGTCAATTTGGCCATATTTTATAAATTTTTAGGCAAAGAAATTTATCGAATTGGTACACAAATGAATGCAAAAATTGCTTAAAATTTAAGTCTAAATATTGAGGAAAATTTTCATCAATATCTTAAATATTTATCATTCATTAAAAGTATGACAAACCAGAAATTAATACTATTTTTATATAATTTATACGGTAATTTATTATTATCAGAAGAGCCACCAAAGTGGCTCAATTTACACTTAACCAATGCGACGCTTCAGTCCGGTCATTTGTAAAACACGTGTTGAAATTTCTTCAATCGACATTTCAGACACATTTAAGTATTTGATTCCTTCAGAAATATAAATACCTTCAATCGCACGTAGTTCCATTTGGCACTGACTAAAACTTGCATAACGACTATTGGCCTTACGCTCTGAACGAATTGCTACAAGGCGCTCTGCATCAATCATCAAGCCAAACAACTTATGTTTGTGCTCACGTAAAACTGTAGGTAAACGGTTGTCATCCAAATCTTCTTCTGTTAAAGGATAGTTCGCTACACGAATACCAAATTGCAAAGAGAGATAGATTGAAGTTGGTGTTTTACCCGAACGTGATACTCCAATTAAAATCAAATCGGCTTTATCATAATGACGAGTACGTGCCCCATCATCGTTATCTAAAGCAAAATGCACCGCATCAATACGTGCTTTATAAGACTCAGAATCTGTTACTGCATGGGTTTGACCGACTAAAGTCGTAGGAGCTGTACCCAACTCGTCCGACAATTTACTAATAAGCCCTTCAAAAACATCAAGATTTATCGCATTTGCAGTATTAATAATGTCACGTACATACGGGTCTACAAGGGTATCAAACACCAAAGGCTTTTGACCGTCTTGCTGCGCTCTAAGATTGATCTCTGCAACCACATTTGTAGCAGCTTCTTCAGAGGTAATATATGGAATAATATGAATGTCAAAATCTACATGAGGGAACTGGGCTAACAGTGAGTGTCCAAGGGTTTCTGCGGTAATCGCGGTACCATCCGAAACAAAGAAAACACTACGCTGAATCTGTTTACCTTCTGACATTAAAATTCTCCTCCAAAATTTGTCTTAGTGCTATATAATCTTTATAGTAAACCATCTTACATGACTGTCACTTAGTAAATTTAGAATGCTAAGTAATTTGTTATAATTTCATGCCAAGATAGTGATTAATACTGCAAAAGTGGAGTAACAACTTTGGAAGCGCGCGTAATTGGTCTAGAAAAATTAGGGAAACACGACGTAGAACTCGTGGGTGGTAAAAACTCATCATTAGGTGAAATGATCAGCCATCTAGCAAATGCTGGTGTATCTGTTCCTGGTGGTTTTGCTACTACAGCTCAAGCATATCGTGAATTCCTCGAGCAAAGTGGCCTAAACGCTAAAATTAACGCTGAACTTGCTGCACTCAATGTTGACGATGTAAATGCACTTGCTGAAACTGGTGCAAAAATCCGTCAATGGATTGTAGACACTCCGCTTACAGCTGAACTTGAAACAGAAATTCGTGAGGCTTTCACAGCTCTTTCAAACGGCAACCCTGATATTGCGGTTGCCGTTCGCTCATCTGCAACAGCAGAAGACTTACCAGATGCTTCATTTGCTGGCCAACAAGAAACTTTCTTGAACATCCGTGGTATCGACAACGTCCTTATTGCGATTAAAGAAGTATTTGCTTCACTTTATAACGACCGCGCAATTTCTTACCGTGTACACCAAAACTTCGCACATGACGTCGTTGCGTTATCTGCAGGTGTTCAACGCATGGTTCGCTCTGAAACAGGTGCAGCTGGTGTAATGTTTACACTAGATACAGAATCTGGTTTCCGCGACGCAGTTTTCATCACAGCTTCTTATGGCTTGGGTGAAATGGTTGTACAAGGTGCTGTAAACCCTGACGAATTCTATGTATCTAAACCACTTTTAAATGCAGGCAAACACGCTGTATTACGTCGTAACCTTGGTTCTAAACACCAAAAAATGATTTATGGTGAAGAAGGCGCTGCTGGTAAATCAGTGGTTGTTGTAGACGTTGAAAAAGCAGATCGTCAACAATTCGCTTTAAATGACCACGAACTTCAAGAACTTGCTAAACAAGCATTGATCATTGAAAACCATTACGGTTCAGCAATGGACATCGAATGGGCGAAAGATGGCGATGATGGCCAAATCTATATCGTTCAAGCACGTCCTGAAACTGTGAAGAGCCGCCAAAACGTGGGCACAATGGAACGCTACCTTCTTAAACAAAAAGGTAATGTAGTTTGTGAAGGCCGTTCAATCGGTCAACGTATTGGTTCTGGTCGCGTTCGTATTGTGACTTCAATCAAAGAAATGGACAAAGTTCAAGACGGCGATGTACTTGTATCTGACATGACTGACCCAGATTGGGAACCAGTAATGAAACGTGCAGCTGCAATTGTCACTAACCGTGGTGGCCGTACTTGTCACGCTGCGATTATTGCACGTGAGCTTGGTGTTCCTGCAATTGTAGGTTGTGGTAATGCGACTGAAGTATTGACTGACGGTCAAGAAGTGACTGTTTCTTGTGCTGAAGGTGACACAGGCTTTATTTACGAAGGTGCTTTGGACTTTGAAATCCAACGCAATTCTATCGAATCTATGCCTAAACTTCCGTTCAAAATTATGATGAACGTAGGTAACCCTGACCGCGCATTTGACTTTGCTCAAATTCCTAACGAAGGTGTTGGTCTTGCTCGTCTTGAGTTCATCATCAACCGTATGATCGGCGTACATCCTAAAGCATTGCTTAATATTGACAGCCTACCACGTGAAACTCGTGCTGCTGTAATGTCACGTACTGCGGGTTATGCATCTCCTATCGAATTCTATGTTGAAAAACTAGTTGAAGGTATTTCTACACTTGCTGCAGCGTTTGCTGACAAACCAGTGATTGTTCGTATGTCTGACTTTAAGTCAAACGAATATGCAAACTTAATCGGTGGTAAGTTATACGAACCTGAAGAAGAAAACCCAATGCTTGGCTTCCGTGGTGCAAGCCGCTATGTATCTGATAACTTCCGTGATTGCTTCGAACTTGAATGCCGCGCACTGAAAAAAGCACGTGACGAAATGGGCTTAACTAACATTCAAATCATGATTCCTTTCGTGCGTACTGTTGCTGAAGCGAAACGTGTTATTGAATTGTTAGCACTTAACGGCCTCAAACGTGGTGAAAATGGTCTTAAAGTGATCATGATGTGTGAACTTCCAACCAACGCATTGTTAGCTGAGCAATTCCTTGAACACTTCGACGGTTTCTCTATCGGTTCTAACGACTTGACTCAGTTAACACTGGGTCTAGACCGTGACTCTGGCATCGTTTCTCACCTATTTGATGAACGTGATCCAGCCGTTAAAGCACTTCTTTCTATGGCAATCCATGCTTGTCGTAAAGCTGGCAAATACGTAGGTATTTGTGGTCAAGGCCCTTCAGATCACCCTGACCTAGCTAAATGGTTAATGGAACAAGGCATTGAGTCTGTTTCGCTTAACCCAGACTCAGTATTAGACACTTGGTTCTTCCTTTCTGAAGAAAAAGCTCAACAAGCTTAATAAACTGTGTTAAAAAAAGACCCACATGTGGGTCTTTTTTTTTATTTATACTTTTACAGACGTTTTTTGAGATTTTAGTTTTATGCAGATTTACTTGGCACGAAATAACCAACAAGCTGGTCCCTATACCTTAGAACAACTTAACCAAATGCTCGCGAGCCAACAAGTGTTACTCACGGACTTGGTTTGGCACCAAGGTATGACCGAATGGAAAGCTTTGGGTGAACTCACTCAAGGTCAGTTGGTTTATATGCCTGCAGGTTATATAGCACCGACAGCATTCGAATCAAATCAAACTACAACTACGCCATCAAATACCTACACACAACCTCAGGCTGTACAATTGCAAACTAGCCTAGCAAGTATTCCTAAACGTGTTTTGGCTAAGATCGTTGATTTACTGCTTTGGATACCGGCAACTTTTATCTTAACGGCATTTTTTAATCCAAGTGAAAAGACACAATTTGCCAATCTAAATGAACAGTTTATGCAAGCTGTGATGACCTCAAATGCTGACCCTAATGTTTTACAAGCACTACAAACACAAATGGTTGAGATGTTTCCCAACCAAGCTTGGATTGCAATGTTTGCTTACCTCTTCATTATGCTTTTCATTCAAGCGTATTTGATTGCTAAATCTGGTCAAAGTATTGGTAAAAAAATCACCAAAATTAAAATCGTAGATGCCGAAACCAGCCAACCTGTAAACCTCATGCGTGGCTTCACTTTACGTAGTGTTTTATTTATTTTTCTGAACTTTTTATCGATGCCTTTAAGCGCAATCATTGATTCCGTTTTTATTTTCGGCAAAAAGCGTCAAACTTTGCATGACAAGTTAGCAAAAACCAAGGTAATAAACCAATAACTTTCACTTTTATTGAGGGATGAATTTCTCATCCCTTTTTTGTGCATTACATTGAAATTAAAATAAAATTCAGATAAAAAAAACACAATCCCGACCAACAAAATAGGGTTTTAATACAGTCATTTAAAGCATCTTTATGTATAGCTTAGTTTGCCGATATCAGGCATAATGCCCTACAACGTAGCGGTGTCACATCATTGTGAACTTTTTTTCATATCTGAAAAATCACAATCATGCGACACTTTATTCGCTATCCCAATTTTAAAAATTAGGGAATGGGACTCTTCACCGAGGTTGTAAAATGAGACAAACAATTTTAGCTGTATTGTCTTTATCTGCGATCGCTGCACTCTTAACTGGGTGTGGTGGTGATATGGTACTTCTAAACTCAAAAGGTCCAGTTGCTGAAGGTCAGTCAAACCTCATGCTTACTGCGATCTACCTAATGTTGTTGGTAGTTATTCCATCAGCACTTATGGCTCTTTGGTTTGGTTGGAAATATCGCGCGTCAAATAAAGATGCAGACTATGCACCTACTTGGGCACACTCGACTGCAATTGAAGTTGTAGTTTGGGGTATTCCCGTAATTATTATCGCTATTTTAGCTTGGTTAACTTGGTGGGGTTCCCACAAGTATGACCCTTACCGTCCACTCGAGTCAGATAAAGCTCCTTTAACTGTTCAAGTTATTGCTGAACAATTTAAATGGATCTTCATCTACCCTGAACAAGGCATCGCGACTGTAAACGAGATCCGCTTCCCTGAGAAAACTCCTGTAAGCCTTCGTTTAACATCTAACTTCACAATGAACTCATTTTTCATTCCGGCGTTAGGTGGTCAGATTTATGCTATGGCAGGTATGCAAACTCACTTGAACTTATTAGCTGATGAAACTAGTCCTGCTGAAGGCTTCCGTGGTTTCTCTTCTAACTATTCAGGTTATGGCTTCTCACAAATGCGCTTCCGTGCACATGCTGTGACTGATGCTCAGTTTGCTGAATGGGTTTCTGCTGTTAAAGCTGGTAATGGTTCTTCAGTTAATCCTGAAGCGGTTCAAAAAACTGTTTTAGACCAAGCTGAATTTGCAACCTTACGTGACGGCAACCGTTCTAAACACCAGATCGAAGTTTTAGTTGCCAAAGCAACTACTCCTGAAGAGAAGGCTCTAGCTGAAGCAATGAAGCCTTACCCTACTAAGCCACACCCAGTGACTTACTATTCTTCAGTTGAACCTAAATTGTTCGAATCAGTGATTAACAAATACATGAGCAACTACCACGGTGCTGATCATACAGCTACTGTTGGACACGAAGCTGCTGCTTCTGAAGCTCATGCAGGCGTTGAACATGCGACTGTTGCAGGGGAATAAGACATGAGCTTATTAGGTAAGTTAGGACCAGATGCAATTCCACACGACCCAATCGTGTTGGTTACTGTTGCAATGATGATCCTTGGCGGTATCGCAATTGTTGCTGGTATCACCTACTTTAAAAAATGGGGCTACTTGTGGAACGAATGGTTCACATCTGTAGACCATAAAAAAATTGGTATCATGTATATCCTCGTGTCAATTGTCATGCTTGTGCGTGGTTTTGCCGATGCGATTATGATGCGTCTTCAACTGTTCCTTGCAAAAGGTGGCGGTGAAGGTTACTTACACCCAGAACACTATGACCAGATCTTTACTGCCCATGGCGTAATCATGATCTTCTTCGTAGCAATGGGTCTAGTTGTTGGTTTAATGAACGTTGCTGTACCACTTCAAATTGGTGCACGTGACGTAGCATTCCCATTATTAAACTCTCTTAGCTTCTGGTTATTCGCCGGCGCTGCGGGCTTGATGATGGCTTCTCTTGCAATTGGTGAATTCGCTGCAACAGGTTGGATGGCTTACCCTCCACTTTCTGGCATCGAATACTCTCCAGGTGTAGGTGTAGACTACTATATCTGGGCACTTCAGGTTTCTGGTCTAGGTACGCTTCTTACTGGTGTTAACTTCTTCGTTACCATCATCAAAATGCGTGCGCCTGGCATGAAACTTATGGACATGCCTATTTTCACTTGGACTGCATTAGTTACTGTAGTGCTTATCGTTGCAACATTCCCAGTTTTGACTGCGACTATTGCAATGCTTTCACTTGACCGTTACTTCGGCTTCCATTTCTTTACAAATGACATGGGTGGTAGCCCAATGTTGTATGTAAACTTGATTTGGACTTGGGGTCACCCGGAAGTTTACATCTTGGTATTACCAGCTTTTGGTATTTACTCAGAAGTTACTGCTGTGTTCTCACGCAAAGCGTTGTTCGGCTACAAATCTATGGTGTACGCAACTGTAGCAATTGGTGTTCTTTCACTAGTTGTATGGGTTCACCACTTCTTTACAATGGGTGCTGGTGCCAACGTTAACGCGTTCTTCGGTATCATGACCATGATCATTGCGATCCCTACTGGTGTGAAAATCTTCTCTTGGTTATTCACTATGTACAAGGGTCGCATCACCTATACAACTCCAATGCTTTGGACACTTGGCTTCCTTGTGACTTTCGGTATTGGTGGTTTAACAGGCGTATTAATGGCAGTTCCACCAGCGGACTTCTTAGTACACAACTCTTTATTCCTTATCGCTCACTTCCATAACGTAATTATTGGTGGTGTAGTGTTCGCGATGTTCGCGGGTATCATTTTCTACTGGCCAAAAATGTTTGGTTGGAAACTGAATGAAACTTGGGGTAAAGCAGCGTTCTGGTTCTGGTTCTTCGGTTTCTACTTTGCATTCATGCCACTTTATATCCTTGGTTTCATGGGTATGACTCGTCGTTTGAATACATATGACAACCCTGAATGGGATCCGTACTTAGCGATCGCTTTATTTGGTTCTGTATTGGTTGCTATCGGTATCTTCTGTTTTGTTATGCAAATCGTTGTTGGTTTCCTTCAACGCAAAGACAACATGGACGTTACTGGCGATATCTGGGATGGTCGTACTCTTGAGTGGGCTACTTCATCTCCTTCACCATTCTATAACTTTGCTTATCTTCCAAAGATCAATGGTATTGATACTTTCTGGACTGACAAAGAAAATGGTGTTGCTTACGCTAAGCCAACTACATACGAAGACATCCATATGCCTACAAACCGTGCGGCAGGTTTCGTAATTGCAATGTTTATTACAGTTATGGGCTTCGCATTAATCTGGCATATCTGGTGGTTAGTCGTTGTAACTTTCATTGCTTCAATTATCAGCTTCATCGTTTCTTCTTTCACAAAGAAAGTGGACTACTATGTTCCAGCTGCAGAAGTTGAACGTATTGAAAATGAACGCTACGCGCTTCTTGAAAAACATTTGAAGAAGGACTAAGACAATGGCTGAAGTACTTCATCACGACAACCACGGACATGACGAACATCATCATCACGATGATACTGACATCACTGTCTTTGGTTTCTGGACTTACTTGATGAGTGACTTGGTTCTTTTCGGGACACTCTTCATCGCGTTCGCTGTATTAAGTAGCCACGTTCCAGTGGGTACGCCAAGTGCACAAGAGCTGTTTGGTGAATCTTTAGGTTTCGTTTTAACTGAAACTTTCGCCCTTCTTATCTCTTCTGTAACTTTTGGTTTTGCTGTTCTTGCAGCATACAAGAAAAATGTTGGTCAAGTTTTAACTTGGTTAGCAGTTACTTGGGTATTTGGTGCAGCCTTCATTGGCATGGAACTTTATGAGTTCAATCATTTAGTTCATGCTGGTCATGGCCCAAGCACAAGTGCGTTCTTATCTGCGTTCTTTACTTTAGTTGGTACGCACGGTATTCACGTAACTTCTGGTTTGGTATGGATGCTTGTGTTGATGTTCCAAATCAAGAAATATGGTTTGACACTTCCAAACACTCGTCGTCTTGCTTGCCTAAGCTTGTTCTGGCACTTCCTTGACATCGTTTGGATCTGTGTATTCAGCGTTGTTTACTTGATGGGAGTTATCTAATGAGTCACGATCATAACTCTGCTGGTGCAGCTCACGGTAACGTTAAACAATATACAATCGGTTTTATCCTTTCTGTTCTACTTACCGTAATTCCATTCGGTATGGTAATGGCAGGTGGTTTTAGCCGCGGTCTATTGGTTGCCGTAATCGCGATTACTGCGGTTGCTCAGGTTCTTATTCAGTTAGTTTACTTCCTGCATATGAACTCTTCTTCAGAGCAACGCTGGAACGTGATTGCATTTGTTTATACAATCCTCACAATTGCTATCCTTTTAGTAGGTTCTGTGTGGATTATGAACTACCTTCACTTCAACATGATGATCTAAACTGGTCGTCATGCTGAAAAAGTATTTATTCCTGACTAAACCAGGAATTCTCTTTGGTAACTTTGTTACCGCTTTGGGTGGCTACTTTGTAGCTGCCCAAGGTTCTGTAGATTTCCTTCTGTTGCTTCTTACCCTCTTAGGCACCCTCTTTGTGGTCGCTTCTGGATGTGTTGTCAATAACGTTATTGACCAAGACATCGACTCAAAAATGCAACGCACACAAAATCGTGCGATGGTTAAAAAATCAATCTCGATTCCTGTTGCTTTAGTTTTTGCTTTAGTTTTAGGTGTAATTGGTTTTAGCATTTTATGGTTCTGGGTAAATGCTTACGCTTTTCTTTTTGCTGTTATTGGTTTTGTCGTATACGTTGGTTTTTACAGCTTATGGACAAAACGAACAACAATTCATCAAACCATTATCGGCAGTCTTTCTGGCGCAGCGCCACCTGTAATCGGGTATACGGCTGTTGCAAACCAGTTTGATTTAGGTGCATTACTGATTTTTATTGGTTATGCATTTTGGCAAATGCCTCATTCTTGGGGAATTGCAGTTTACCGATTTGATGACTATAAAAATGCAGGTATTCCAATTTTACCTGTAGCACGTTCAATTCATCGAACCAAGGTTGAATCTTTGGTTTACGTGATTTTGTTCTGCATCACCATGAACGGTTTATTCTTTTTTGGTTATGCGAATTGGATTTATATGATTGTCCTAAATGCCTTAAGTCTGTATTGGATTTATTTAACCATTCAAGGATTCAAAGCTGAAGATGATCAAATTTGGGCAAAACAATATTTCATGTTTTCAGTCAAATTGATCACAGTGATTAGTTTAATTTTTAGTTTTACTTCCACTGCTCCTCTAAAGCCAATTGTATTTTTTTAAAAAAGATAGAGTTTTACTCTATCTTTTTTATTTCTACACATCTTCAATGCAAAGCAAAAATTTAAATCGAAATACTACTATACACACTAAAACTGTTTTAACGCTGATTCTCCCAATATCTACCCATGTACAATAGATTTCAGACAAGTACAAAAATATTTCATATTCGTATTAGCATTCAAAGCGATATCTACAATCAAATATGACAAAAGATCTTTAATTTAAATCAAATTTATATCATTACAACGTCTATATGATCGTAACTCATCAAATACAAGATAAGCTCCCCGCAATTGAAAACATATCTCCTATTTTACAATCTGCATCCGATTCTAGCTGTGTATTAAAGATAGTCATTAAACCACAAAATAATTAAGCCTTTTTAGGTGTATGCCTTGTATTTCAAACCTAAACGCTCTAAAATTCACGCTTCGCAAACTTTGCGACACAACTTTGGTTGTGACTCCTTGCTTCAATCAATTAATGATTGGGGCTGCCTAAACCGTAAGGAGCTGACAATGCGTCACTACGAAATCGTACTATTGGTACATCCAGACCAAAGCGATCAAGTTGTGGGTATGGTAGAACGTTACCTAACTCACATCAAAGAAGCTGAAGGTCAAATCCACCGTCTTGAAGACTGGGGTCGTCGTCAATTGGCTTACCCGATCAACAAGATCCACAAAGCTCACTACATTCTTATGAATGTTGAGTGTGGTCAAACTACTCTTGATGAGCTAGAAGAATTGTTCCGTTATAACGATGCAATCATTCGTAGCCTTATCATCCGTCGTGAAAACGCTATCACTGAAGAGTCACTATTGGCTAAGAGTGCTGAAGAAAAACGTGCGCGTAAAGCTCAACGTGAAGAAGCACAACAAGCTCAAGACTCTGCTGAAGCATAAGGAGAACATAACATGGCACGTTTTTACCGTCGTCGCAAGTTCTGCCGCTTTACAGCTGAGAACGTTACGTACATCGACTACAAAGATATCGACACTTTAAAACAGTACATCACTGAAAACGGCAAGATTGTTCCTAGCCGTATTACAGGTACTAAAGCTCGTTACCAACGTCAATTAGCGCTTGCTATCAAACAAGCTCGCTACTTGTCTTTGATCCCTTACACTGACAATCATAAGTGAGGTTGAGCTGTGGATATTATCTTATTACAACGCATTAAAAACCTTGGTAAATTAGGCGATAAAGTTTCAGTTAAAGCTGGTTACGGCCGTAACTTCCTTATCCCTCAAGGTAAAGCAGTTGCTGCTACTGAAGCTAACACTGCTGCATTTGAAGCTCGTCGTGCTGAACTTGAGAAACAAGAAGCTGAAGTATTAGCTGCTGCTCAAGCACGTGCTGACCAATTGAACGAAGTTAACATCGTGATCACTGCTAAAGCTGGTGACGAAGGTAAACTATTCGGTTCTATCGGTACTCGTGACATCGCTGACGCGTTAACTAATGCTGGTCTTGTTGTAGACCGCGCAGAAGTTCGTTTACCAAATGGTGCGCTTCGCAACACTGGTGAATTCAACATCGCAATCCAATTGCATCATGATGTTGTTGCAGAAGTTCTAGTTACTATCGTAGCTGAGTAATTTCTTGCAAAGAAAAGAGCATGCTTACGCATGCTCTTTTTTTATCTGTAAAAAATAGTGCTCCAACTTTTTTATATTTTTAACTCTTCATTCAATTCAATGTATGACGAATTAATCGGAAATACTTGTTCGCATTTCTGTAGAAAACGCCTATCATTTCAGTTCAATGAAGAGTTGAAAAAACTGTCATTAGCACCCATTTCCATCACATTAAATGGTTTCAGCATCAGGGATTTTTATGTCACAGGCGAATGCCATCAAGCCAAACTCTACGCCAACAGCAAAAACCACAGAACAAAGTTCGTTGAAAGAGTTTCGTACCCCACCCCATAACCTTGCGATTGAACAAGCCGTGCTTGCTGCACTGATGACCGTTGCAGAATCTTTTGAGCAAGTGGGTGATGTACTGACTGAAGCTGATTTTTATGCGACCCGTCATAAATATATTTTCCGTGCCATCGACCAGCTATCAAAAGATAACTCTCCTTATGATGCGGTCTTGGTCAATGACTGGCTGATTAAACAAAACTTGCTCGATGCTGCTGGTGGCGAAGAATATCTGATGCAACTTATGTCAGATTCACCTTCAAGTTTCTATAACCTTGAAACGTATGCTGCAAAAATTAAAGAATTTTCCACTTTACGCAGCATGATTAAAGTCAGCTCAGAAATTTTACAAAATGCCTATGACACCAAAGGTCGTACGGTCAGTGAAATTTTAGATCTCGCAGAAACCAATATTTTCTCGATTGCCGAGCAACACAACAACAACGCCAAAGCACAAGGCCCTAAAGCTATTAACTCTGTCGTTGCTAGTGTTTTTGATAAGTTGAATGAACTTTCACAAACTGAAGGCAGTATCACGGGTTTAACCACTGGATTTGTTGAACTAGATAATAAAACCTCAGGTATGCAAGCAGGCGATTTGATTATTGTGGCGGCCCGTCCATCGATGGGTAAAACCACTTTTGCCATGAACTTGGTTGAAAGTGTACTGTTTAATAATAACCTGCCCGCTCTAGTTTACTCTATGGAGATGCCCGCGGATTCGATTGCGATGCGTTTGATTTCATCATTCGGTCGTGTACACCAAGGACATTTACGTGCAGGTAAAATGGATGCTGATGAATGGTCAAAAGTGACCAGTACTATTGTGCATCTACAAGAAAAGAATTTGTATATCGATGACTCATCTGCACTACCGCCAACGGAAGTACGTGCCCGTGCTCGACGAATTGCAAAAATGCATGGCGGTAAACTCGGGTGTATCATGGTCGATTACTTACAGCTTATGAAAGTACCCGGTATGGGTGATAACCGTGTTGGCGAGATTTCGGAAATTTCCCGAAGCTTAAAGGCACTGGCTAAAGAAATGCATTGCCCTGTTATTGCACTGTCACAGTTGAACCGATCACTGGAAAATCGTCCCAATAAACGCCCAGTGATGTCTGACTTACGTGAATCGGGTGCGATCGAGCAGGATGCCGATTTGATCATGTTTATTTACCGCGACGAGGTTTATAACAAAGAGTCTAAAGAAGCAGGTACTGCAGAAATTATTATTGGTAAACAGCGTAACGGTCCAATTGGTACTGTGCGTCTTGCCTTCGAAGGTCAATACACCAAATTTAGTAACCTCTCCCCTGAGTTTTATGCTCAGTATGATGATGAAGAGTAAAGACTCTTTATCATCCATTAATTCATCGACCCTGTAGGAGTATTTAGGGTGCGCCAAGCTACAGTTTATATTGATCAACAAGCACTTCAATATAATTTAAACCGTGTCAAACAACTTGCCCCAACCGCTAAAATTGTAAGCATGGTGAAAGCCAATGCTTATGGACATGGAGTTAAAGACTGCTTAGCAGCCTTAAAAGACAGTGATGCCTTCGGTGTTGCCTGCCTAGAAGAAGCATTAGAAATTCGCGAACTGGGTTATGAACAACCAATTACACTCATTGAAGGGATTTTTTCAGATGATGAAATGCAAATTATCATCGATAAAAAAATTGAATGTGTGGTGCATCATCAGCAACAACTAGATTGGTTACGTGAGCATAAAGATGCCTATATCGCTCAAGGTCTGAAAGTTTGGGTTAAACTCAACAGCGGTATGAACCGTTTAGGCTTTAAAGTACCTGAAATTATTGATGTCATCAATGCATTAAAGGCGGAAGGTTTTACTTGCGTACTGGCGATGCACTTTGCCAATGCTGACGCAGAAAATCATCCACTAAATGACCAACAACGTGAACAATTTTTACACGTAAAAGAAGCTTGTGCGCCAATCATGGGTTCGTGCTGTAACTCGGCTGCAATTTTCAAATGGCCAGAACTGAATTTTGATTTTGTTCGCCCAGGCATCATGCTATATGGCGCGACACCTTTCGCAAACCGTTCTGTAGAAGCCTTAGATCTTAAACCAGTGATGACCTTTACCGCTGAAGTGATTGCTTTAAATACCATTCAAGCTGGTGAATCTGTGGGTTATGGATCGACTTTCGTTGCAGAACAAGAAATGGATCTTGCGATTGTGTCGATTGGTTATGGTGACGGCTATCCACGTGCCTTCCCTAAACAAAACTATGTATCTATTCAAGGACAGAAAACACGTGTGATTGGTCGTGTTGCCATGGATATGATTGCGATTGATATCACTGGTATGAATGCACCAATAGGCACTGAAGTTGAGCTTTGGGGTAAAGACCGTTTAGTTGATGACGTTGCAGAAGCGAACGGAACCATTGGCTATGAATTATTATGCCGTATGAGCGCGCGCCCTGTACGTAAATTAGCTTAATTAGCCAAATCAAAAAGCCCAGATCAAATCTGGGCTTTTTTTATCTCGCTTTTTTATCTCGCTTTTTTTATTCGCTTTTTAAATTGATCTATTCGTTGATCAAATCGTTATTGAAAATAGTCAGCTGTTGGTTTTGCCAATTCTATTAAGCCCTGACGCAATGCTTCTGACCAGCCTTTACTGATCATGGTGAAGTATGGGTCTTCTTCATAAATGCGCTTACCATTTGGTATTTCTAAACTGTCCTTTTTATAAACCAAAGCATCTAAAGGCATACCTACAGACACATTCGAACGTATCGTTGAATCAAAAGAAATCAAGCTACAGCGCATTGCTTCATCGAGTGGCATATCGTAACGCAAAGTTCGGTCAAGTATCGGCTTACCATATTTACTTTCTCCAATTTGAAAATATGGGGTATCCGGTGTCGCACAAATAAAATTACCTTGCGGATAGATATTATATAGCTGCATATCAGCGCTACCAATTTGACCACCTACTAATAAACTACAGTAATAATTACTTTGTTCTAAAATATCTGAGGTGACATCAGAGATAACTTTTTTTAAGGTATGCCCGACCAATTCAGCCACTTCGAACATCGTATTTACACTATATAAATTCGGCTCTTGTTTGACCTCTAGCTGATTTTGTAAATGCCCGATGACCGCTTGTGTAGTAGCTAAATTCCCAGAGGTTTGGATGGTAATAAATCGCTCACCCGCAATACCAAAGGTATAAAGTTTACGAAAAACTGAAATATGGTCAACTCCTGCATTTGTACGTGTATCACTGACAAACACCATGCCATCTTTTAATCGTAATGCACAACAATAGGTCATTTTTATCCCTCAAATGATTAACAACTCAACACTTGTACAATTGAGCTCATTGACTCAGTACCACCTTTATCACGAACGCCTCGAACTGGAGCTACATCCCAGTAATCCCGCCCAATCGCGACATAAATATGTGATTGTGGTGTAAATAGCTGATTACTGACATCAAAACAATACCATTTATTTTCGATATAGACTTCTACCCAAGCATGACTGGCAAGGTGGCTACTATTCGGTACAAATAAATACCCAGAAATATATCGTGCAGGAATACCCAAATAGCGACACATTGCGATCATGACATGAGTATGATCCTGACATACCCCTTGTTTATAATGAAAAGCATCTATTGCAGAAGTACGTACAGATGTCTGATTCGAAACATAGGGAATATGAGTCAAGATCGCTTCAGCCAAACGAATCAGATTAGCACGATTGATACGAGGGACATAACAGTCGGCAAAACTTTTCATGTAAATATCGCACTGTGTACTCGGTGTTGGCTGTAAAAATAATTTTGGGTTTAAATCATCTGCATTTGAATCATTTGAACTCAAATTCATTTCTACGATGCCCTGCGCCATAATGGTCATTTGCAGATAAGGTTCGCGCTGCGTTGTGGTCAACCACACATTACCAAAAGTATCCAATTGCATATCACGTTGCCCCGGCACACTCACATCCCAATTTTGCACCTGTTGATGCGCATTAGTGGATGGGGTCATTTTGATATATTGAATGCTTCTGCTAACCACATCAGTGTAAACATAATGGGTCTGATGGTTGATCATGAGCCTCATACAGCCACCTCAAACATATTTTGGATATGATCACTGAAATGGTAAAAATTTTGGCTATTCGGTTGTTGCTTTAGTGCCTGCCATGCCTCTTGCACGCTTTCCCAGCCAAACTGAACCAAAGCGATTACGATATGTTCAATCTTCGCTAGGGTGTATTGAATCTCCTGCTGCATGCGTAACTGGCGATCAAGCTGCTCTATGGCTTGTCCTAAACTAAAAAATAAAAATACATCTTCAGATTCGGACTCTAAAACATCTTGGCAATCTGTTACCACGTCACAGATATAACCCGGGTTATCACTCGCATTACGAATTAAACGGCTGAGTTCTGCATAACTTTTTGCTGAAAGTACACCCCTTAAGTCCTGTATATTACTTTGCGCATATTTAAATTGGCTGTAAAATGACGCCGGTTGCTCTGCATTTAAAACCAATTCATTCATTGAGTCGACATCGAAGGCTGGTAAACAAAAAGCATGTGCATAGTTCAATGCCATATCGACATCTTGAAATGGAAAAATACTGCATAAATATTGAGTGCGTGCTAGATAACGTCCCAACCAAAAAATATGTTCTGCATTACTGTTTAATAAAATCATGTTTTGCTCCTTCACTGAAGTGCTATGAGCGTAAATCGTCTACAACCCATGTATCTTTAATCCCGCCGCCTTGCGAAGAATTCACCACCAATGAACCTGCTTGCATTGCAACACGAGTTAAGCCACCCGGTACAATTTCAGTTCGATATGGAGAACTCAGTACAAATGGACGCACATCGATATGGCGTTCCGAAACACCGGCCTCACTTAGGGTTGGGCTGACAGATAAATTTAAAGTCGGCTGTGCAATATATAAATGTGGTGCTGCGGCCACTTTATCTTTAAAGCTATTTAATTCTTGTAAAGAGGCTTGTGGACCGATCAGCATGCCGTATCCACCTGAACCCTGTGCTTCTTTGACCACCAATTTTTCGATATTCGACAGCACATAGTCCAAGTCGTTCTGCTCACGACATTGATAGGTCGGCACATTTTTCAGAATCGCTCGTTCGCCTAAATAGAAATGAATCATTTTATCCACATATGGATAAATCGATTTATCATCTGCTACGCCTGTTCCTGGTGCATTTGCAATGACCACATTATGCTGCATATACGCTGACATGAGCCCTGCTATGCCCAAAGTACTGTCAGGTTTGAAACATAATGGATCGAGGAAAGCATCATCCACACGACGATAAATTACATCAACTTGTTGTCGACCTTTGATGGTTTTCACATAAACCTTATCGTTTTCTACATAAAGGTCACGTGATGTCACTAAGGGTACATCCATCTCCCTTGCCAAAAAGGCATGTTCATAATACGCACTGTTAAAACGCCCTGGGGTTAAAACCACGATAAACGGGTTACCGACGTAGGCATTTTCTGCAAGAATTTCACGTAAAAGCTGCGGATATTGCTCAATCCCCATGATGTTGCTTTGCTGGCAAAGTTCAGGCATCAGTTTTTGACTGATCTTACGGCTTTCCAGCATATACGACACACCAGACGGTGTTCTAAGATTGTCCTCAAGGACGTAAAATTCGCCTGATTGATCACGTATGATATCAATGCCACTGATTTGGCTATAAATTTTACCTTTTAGCCCATGCATATACATTTGTGGCAAATAGGCTTCATGGGTTAAGACTTGCAGTTCAGGAATAATTCCTGCTTTTAAAATATCTTGTTGATGATAAACATCATGTAAAAACAGATTGAGAGCTTTCACGCGCTGTGCGCAGCCCAGTGATAAATTATTCCATTCCATTCGTGTAATCACACGAGGAATAAGATCATAAGGAATAGTGCGTTCAATGCCTTCATCTTCGCCATACACTGTAAAGGTAATACCCTCATAGAGAAAATGTTGTTTTGCTACCTGATTTAGTTGTTTTAATTCATCAAGTGTATGCTGTGATAACCACTGCTCTATCCGTTGGCATGATTCTTTAGCTACCGTTTTACTGTCGCGCATTTCATTAAAAAAATCCGAATTAAATTGATTAAACAGCGCATGTCCTCGAGCAAGAGGTAAATTTTTTAATGTAGAGACAGAAGTATTGACCAACTTTGCCTCATAACCCTCAATTCCATTTGAAGTTGTATTACGATTTTCTTTCAGCATAGCAACTCCATGTTTTTGTCATGTTTTATGAACTAGATAAAGCAATATATATGCCATCAATAAATATGTTGCTTCTCTTTGATTATTTATGCATCATTTTTGCAAAGCGGTACAGCATCTAACTGCTCAAGTTGTGTCAAATTGCGTTATTAAAATCATCTTAGTTTTTTTTCAGATGAAGACTTGCTTAACGCAGGAAGATTTCTTATTGTGTCCCACAGCATCATTTTTATTTATTTAAGTTCAAGTTCAAGCACTAGATTATGTCTTCACAAGAAAAAGAAACGTCAAACAGCCTCTATCGTCAGTGGCAAATTCTTTCACGACTGTCCACAGGTAAGTGGATGGGTACGCGTGAATTACAAGAAATACTGAACCGTGAAGGCATTGATATCAGCCTACGCACCATTCAACGTGACTTAAACCAAATTTCTCTACGTTTCCCAATTGAGAGCAGTAAAACAACGCCGCAAGGCTGGCGTTGGCGTTCCGATGCACCAATTCAAAGCTTGCCTCATATGACTAGCTCACAAGCGGTCACCTTTATGATGGTTGAGGAGCACTTAAAACATTTGCTTCCACCGAGCTTAATTGAAGAAATGAATCCTTGGTTTGACCTCGCACGTCGGAGCCTGTCGTCACAAAATAATGTCCGTCAGTGGATTAACCGCGTGCGAATCGTGCCAGCAACTCAGCCATTGATTCCTCCTGTGGTTGAAAAAGCAGCACAGCAATCGATTTATGAAGGCTTACTACAAGACAAACAACTCGAATGTCTTTATCAAGGTCGTGGACAACAAAGTGAAGAAAAGACCTATATTTTAAATCCACTGGCTTTGGTCCAAAAAGGTGCTATTATCTATTTGGTTTGCACACGTCATGACAAAACAGACATCCAAACCTTTGCTTTACATCGTTTTAAATCTGCTACGGTCTTAAATTCACGTGCATTACACCCTGTCGATTTTGATATCGATGCCTATATTGACTCTGGAGCGCTTGGCTTCCGTGTAGACTTTAATAAACCTACAGAAATGATTCAGCTCAAATTAACCATGTCTGAAGCAGAGGCTGTTTATTTTGAAGAAAGTCAGCTAAGTAAAGATCAAGTGATTCAAAAAACCGAAGATGGATCGGTTGAAGTTAGTGCAACAGTACCTTTTACCTCTCAGTTAACATGGTGGCTGCGTAGTTTTGGTAAAAAGATTCAGAAAATTGAACCTGAAGAAGTCGCTATGGTTGTACAACAACGCAATGACTAAACCGATCTCAGACTTTCTGCTACCTGAAATATTAAATTTGAGGTAGCAACTTTTATTTCATAATCAATATTTAGCACTTAATTTTTTGCTTAGATTTTCCATTAAAATACCAACACATAAAAAAGTCCCAACGCTGGGACTGGATAATTTCTTAGAATATTTTTTGTAATTTTAGTCGTTTAGGTCAAAGGAACTACAGCATAAGTATCTGCTGAATACCTTATGCCATAGCGCTAATTTCTCATGGCTATAATCAATTACTGACATAGGCAGGCTAGGTCGGCATTATTATAACGAATAGATTTCATAGTCATATTCAGCACCTCGTGTTTAGAAAGTAAAATCACTTTAACCTCCATTTTGCTCACTGTGAAATAACAAGAACCGCACTACTTTTCACAAATTTTCTTAAAGAACATTCCTGCTTTTCTTATCTGATTTGGCTTTAAATGGAAAATTCATCCAACTTCAATGCTGTTTTTATAAATGCTACACTGAATCAACAAATTAAAGCTTGAGCATTGTGCATAAACTCGGCAAATTATGAGCAAATGAGCAGAATAAGATTTTTCAAAATATGGCCAGTCCAGCGCAAACTATTCGCCACAAGCTACTGAATACTTTTTTTTCTCGGCATTCCATTTGGTTTGCTTGTATTTTTATCTTCCTACTCATTTCGAGTTTTCATTTAGGTTATTCCCCCCGCTATATTCAATATTTTATTCCACAAACCTTATTGAATAGTATCTGGGTCATTACTGGGCTTTTAAGCTTATTGGGTTTGTATGACGTCATACAAAACAAACATTCGATTTTAAAAAATTACCCTATCATGGGGCACTTTCGTTTTCTATTTGAAGAATTTCGACCTGAAATTCGCCAATATTTTATTGAATCTGATCAAGATGCACTGCCCTTTTCTCGTATGCAGCGTAGCTTGGTCTATCAACGTGCAAAAAATCAAAATGCAGATAAACCATTTGGTTCAATTGTTGATGTTTACCAAAATGATTACCGCTTTATTAATCACTCTTTGTCACCTTGTATTCCTGCCATTCCTGAAACTTTCCGTATTAATATCGGCAATGAGCAATGTAAGCAGCCGTATAGCGCATCGATATTAAACATTTCTGCGATGAGCTTTGGTAGCTTAAGTGCCAATGCCATTCGTGCCTTAAACTTAGGTGCTAAAATGGGCAAGTTCTACCATGACACCGGTGAAGGCAGTATTAGTCCGTATCATTTGGAAAATGGTGGCGATATTGTTTGGGAACTCGGTAGTGGTTATTTCGGTTGTCGTACGATTGATGGTCAATTCGACCCTGTACGTTTTGCTGAACAAGCCAAGCACCCTCAAGTCAAAATGATTGAGATCAAATTATCTCAAGGTGCAAAACCAGGCCATGGTGGCATTTTACCTAAAGACAAAATTTCCGAAGAGATTGCTCAAATCCGTGGTGTCAGCCGTGAACATGACTGTATCTCTCCATCTAGCCATCCTGCCTTTAGCACCCCTATTGAAATGATGCAATTTATTCAGCAATTGCGCGAACTGTCAGAAGGCAAACCTGTGGGTTTTAAACTGTGTATCGGGCAACCATGGCAATTTATGAGTATCGTAAAAGCCATGTTACATACAGGGATTACACCTGATTTTATCGTAGTGGATGGTTCTGAAGGTGGGACTGGCGCTGCGCCGATTGAATTGATCGATAATATGGGTACGCCACTGCGTGAAGGCCTACTCTTTGTTAATAACACCCTGATCGGTGCAGGCTTACGTTCAAAAATTAAAGTCGGTGCCAGTGGTAAAATTATTAGTGCTTTTGATATTGCCAGTACCATGGCAATTGGCGCAGATTGGGTCAACTCAGCTCGTGGCTTTATGTTTGCAGTTGGGTGTATTCAAGCTCAAAGCTGTCATACCAACCAATGTCCAGTTGGCGTTGCGACACAAGACAAAGACCGTCAAAAAGCCATCCATGTTCCGACCAAAGCAGAGCGTGTTTTTAATTTCCATAAAAACACCATGCATGGTTTATCTGAACTTATTGCCTCTGCGGGTTTACAACACCCGTCGGATATCCGTGCACACCATCTAGCGCAGCGGATTAATAACCGTGAAATTAAAAACTATGCACAGCTACATTTTTGGTTAAAAGATGGGGAGTTACTCAGCTGTGAAAATAAAGATGAGGAAAACTTCTATTTCCGTATGTGGAATATGGCTCATCTAGAAAAGTTCTGATTTCTCCACCCAAAAAAAAGAGGCGACTACGCCTCTTTTTTTTCGTCTAGATCCATCACACTGATTAAGGTAAGCTGTGCTCAATCGTCAATTAGTAACTGATGTTACGCAGTAACACCAGAAGCGCAATTTGATTCAAATAAAAGTACGATACGCGGCAACGTCATCCGCAAGTGTTTGAGGCAGGACGACATCTAATCAAAAAAGTTTTTGCGATAGTTTAAATAAGTAGATACTATTGAACGAGTTTTGTCGGTGAGGTGCATTGCACCGCAAGATGGTTTCCTTGCGAAGCTTTGCTTCTCATTTTGCCTAATGAGAAACAATGTTTCGTAAGAGTACCTCCAGCCGAAGGCTCATCCTTTTATTTAATCTCTAGATGTAAGACTCCGTCGAATAAAATTAAAAAATCATTTTAAAAATGCGTAATTACTTTTACGTGCGTAACATCAGTTAGTAATAAGACTTACTGTTGGATTGAGCATGCAAGAATGCCGGGATCAAACCTGTTAATGCAGCACGAATATCGGCACGTTCATTAATCAGCTGATGCGAACCTTCTTCAAGCATGAGAAGCGTCTGTAAACGAAATTTACGACGTATAAACTCAATGTTATAACGCCAATCTACAGTTTGATCCTGTGCGCCTTGCGCTAACCACACTGGAATACGGCACGCTGGGCGTTCTTCCATCTCCTGCATCCATTTTGACATGGCCAAAATCCAATCCATCCCCATCATTCGAGGTTGTAGTGGATCTTTTAAGCGGACAAAACGTAAAAACTCAGGGTTATGATTATTCCGTCTAAAATGACGTGGCACTTCACGTTTAATACGACGAATAATGCCTAATCCAACCGAGTTATGCCACCATGCCGTTTTTGCAGGGCGAATCAGCGGAGATAATAATAAAACCCGTTCGACATAAGGGTTTTTGCGATGTTCAGCAAAATCTAACAGATGATGCAGCCAAATCGCTCCACCCGTGCTCTGCCCAATCCCTAACCATGGGGTTGGTAGTTGAGCCGCATGTTTCACATAACGATATACTGCTTCCAAAACTTGTTGGTAATGATCAAAGTTTTGAATACTGGCTGGCGATCCATTACTTAGACCATGCCCCGGTAAATCATAGGTTAAAACACTAAAACCTTGATCTAAGAGTTCACGAATAATCGGCTGATATATTCCACTATGCTCTAAATAACCATGCAATAAAAATACAGTGCCTTTAATGACATCCGTTTCAGTTTTCAGTTTCGGTTGAAATACTTGTACATGTAATTTGAACAAAGGCATTTCTACATATCCTTGCCAATGTTCACAGTTCAAGGCATCTAAACCATAAAGTCGTCGATATGACTGTATTTCAACACTAGGCTCAAACGGTCGATTTAAATTCAGCGGTTCTAATACTTGTGGGGTTAATTCTCGACTTGGAACTGGAAGATCTAATTGTTTAAGAATCGAAGGATTAAGAAATGGGATATCTGACATTATGGGACCTCCCGACAGTCACTTGAGCCAAACCAAACATCACGTAAGGTGGCTAATAATTCATAATTGGCACGACGACTATGGTCATAATTTTTTTCACTTGGTCGCCATGTGGTTAGTGTCGTTGGCATAGGTGCAACAACAGGAATGGTTTCGATACCATTTAATGCAAATAAACGACGTGTTCGAGGCATATGATATTGGTCAGTGATTAAAATAACCGTCGGTGCCCCACCTTTTTTCTGTAAAAGCAACGAACTAAAACGCGAATTTTCGCAAGTATTCATACTGCGGTCTTCAAGCAATTTCGCATCGACATCATATTGCTTTAACCATGCTTGCATATACGGTGCTTCAACACCACTCAGTACAATCGGTAACTTATTGGCACGTTCGACATCGAGTGTTTTTTCCAGTCGAAGTCGTGTGTAGTCATTCACTACGATATCTTTATCATTTTTATCTAAGGTTAAACCACCACCTAACACCACGATCGCATACGGCTCTGCGGTTAGCTGCTTCAGGGTTTTATCTTTCATTTTGGCCAGATCAAGATATGTTTCATCATCGATCGGTTCCGCTTCTGAAGCCGCTTGCTCAATTTCATGGGTTTTTAAGAACTCGGTATATTGAGTCATCAGTCCTTTATTTTCCGCACTATTGAGCTCAAGCAGCTCTTTCATTTTTTGAGCAGGATTTTCCGCCAATGCTTCAGAAGAAGCCGCCTCGGACGCAGAAAGATTCAGCAGAGGTACTTTCGGTATGTCCTTTTGACTATCATTCTTTTCTTTTTCATGTTCTTCTTCAATGAGCTGCTGTAACGCCTTATAACGTGCTTGTATAAGGGTTAAATCTTGAGGCTCATCAGACTGTATGGCTTGCTCCATGAGTTTTAAATACGCTTGGCGCGCTATCCATAAGTCAGAACCCGGCTCATAGTTATCATCATCACTCAAGGCGCCGAGTTTTTGACTTTGCGCTGCGAGCTGATTGACTTCTACAGGAACGAAATAATTTAAACTTTTAACGATCAATTTAGAATAAAACGGCGTATAGATAAAAATCATTAGACAGCCCAAAAGTACAAATAGCACTGCAGCAATTTGTACTAAGCGAACCATCCAATGTGTTTTATGCATAAATCTAAAACCTATGTGTTTTTATTGATCTGCGTGAGATCGAATCAAGCCATTTGTATCAAATAATACAGGCTCAGGATGTAGTTCAATATTAAATTTTTCAAAAACATCATGTTGTACAGCTTTGTATGTTGTACGTACATCTTGCAGCGTAGCGTCCTGATAATTGACCAACACCAAAGCTTGCTTATGGAACATACCCACTGAACCCACAGATTTCCCTTTCCAACCCGCTTGATCAATCAACCAGCCCGCTGCCAGTTTTACCGCATTATTCGGTTGTGGATAATGGGGTAAATTTGGAAATTGCAGCGCAATTTGGTCAAAGGCTTGCTGGCTAATCACAGGATTTTTAAAGAAACTTCCGACATTTGGAAATTCTTTTGGATCTGGAAGTTTGGTTTGACGGATATGAATGACTTGTTGTTGTAGGTTTTCTGCACTTAAGTCTTCACCTACTGCCTGCTTTAAATCACCATAATTTAATTTTAAATCGGCATGTTTTAAAAGTTTAAACGTGACATGCGTAATAATAAAACGCTCTGGCTCATCTTTAAAAATACTATGACGATATGAAAAATGGCAATCGGCAGCGCTAATACTACTTTGCTGTTCTGTTACTCGGTCATAGACCTGCACAGATTCAATAAATTCACCCGCCTCAACACCATAAGCTCCAATATTTTGCACAGGTGAAGCACCGACTAAACCAGGTATCAGTGCCAAATTTTGTAAGCCATAAAACTGGTGTGCCGTCGTCCAAAGCACAAAGTCATGCCACACTTGCCCTGCGCCCACTTTTAAAGTTTGGGTTGCGGCATCGTCTTGTACATATTCAATACCTTGAATATCCATATGCATCACTAAAGCATGTATGTGCTCAGGCAACAGCATATTACTGCCTCCTGAAAGTACCAATACATTTAATTGCTCAGCTTTGGCAAAGTCGAGCGCTGCTTTAATTTCTTCTACCGATTGAACACGTACATAATGAGATGCTACAGCATCGAGGCTTAATGTATTAAATGGCTTAAGCTGAACCTGAGTTTGAATTTGCATTCTTAAACCTTAATTTTTTTGCTGTGCTTGTAACTGAGTTTTTAAATAATTGACCCACGCCTGACTGCTAGATTCGCATTGATCTAATACATGTTCAAACCCTGCATCACCACCATAGTACGGATCTGGTACTTCTTGTTGCGGATATTGGTGATCATGTTGACTCATCAAAGACACTTGGGCACGTAGTTGACCGAATTGTTGCTGCGCCTTTTGCATGAGGTTTTGAATATTGTCTAAATTTTCGTAGTCCATGGCCAAAATCAAATCAAATTCAATAAAATCATGAACCGTTAACTGACGTGCGCGTAATGCAGATAAGTTATAGCCTCGTAATTTTGCATGCTGTTGGCTACGAAGATCAGGCGCTTTGCCCGGATGATAATTGCTCGTACCCGCAGAGTCGACGTGAATATTGAGTTGCGCTTCATCACAAAAATGTCTGAGAACCACTTCAGCCGTAGGTGAACGGCAAATATTTCCTAAACAAACACACAACACCTTATATGGCGTGCTGGATGACATAACAACCTCAAGACTACTTTTATTTCAAGCGTCTTATGTTAAGTTATTTATAGGATGAATCCTATATCAACACTCAAGAATAATGTTTATTTGGATATAAAAAATTAGGGATAAGCCAATGAGTCAATTTCAGTTTCAAACCGTCAGCAATATTATTTCAGGCTTAGGCTCTATTTCCCAATTGAGAGAGGTCCTAGGCGACTTTCAAGCCAAGCGTGTTATGCTTGTGACCGACCCCGGTATGTTGCAACAACAATTACATTTACCCATTTTAGATATTTTAGAAAGTATCCATCAAGACTATGTGATTTATTCCAGTATTCAAGCTGACCCTGCAGAACATATAGTTTTAGATGCAGTTCAATTTGCCAAAAATGAAAAAGTAGATTTGATTATTGGTTTTGGCGGTGGCAGTTCAATGGATGTGGCTAAAATTATTGCGATCTTGGCTCATCCTAAGCAAACACAGCAGATCCGTGATTTATATGGTGTTGCTAATGCAAAACGACCACGCTTACCGCTCATTTTGATTCCGACAACGGCAGGGACCGGCTCTGAAGTCACACCAATCTCTATCGTCACTACAGGTGAAACCACCAAAACAGGTATTGTCTCCCCTGTACTGTACGCCGACGTCTGTATCCTCGATGCGAACTTTACATTAAATCTTCCCGCACACATTACCGCAGCAACCGGTATCGATGCAATGGTGCATGCCATTGAAGCCTATACGTCAAAAATTAAAAAAAATCCGTATGCGGATATGCTCGCCAAACAAGCTTTGCGTTTATTAAATAAAAACTTAGCACTGGTTTTACAAGATGGACATAACCTCGAAGCGCGTCAGCACATGCTAGTCGGTTCAATGCTTGCAGGTCAGGCCTTTGCTAATGCGCCTGTTGCAGCGGTACATGCACTCGCCTATCCACTCGGTGGACACTTTCATCTCTCGCATGGTCATACCAATGCACTGGTTCTCGCTGAAGTGTTAAAGTTTAATGCACCTCAGGCCAAGCAGCATTATGCAGAACTCATGAGTTGGCTAGATCCATACAGTACAGGCTGTACCGATGGTTTATGTGATTTATTTATTGATCATATGCAAAATCATTTAGATCAGAGCGGTTTGGTGCTTAAACTCAGTCAACTCAATGTGCCTGAAAATATGCTTGATCGTTTAGCAGAAGATGCGCTATTACAAACGCGACTATTACAAAATAATCCGCGAGAACTGCAGTTTGAAGACGCTCGCCAGATTTACCAATCGATCTATGCCTAAAGTTCACTCATTTTGAAATAAAGAAAATACCAACGATGAAACCTGAAACTAAACGCCGCCAAAACTATCGATTTTTATTTCCAATCCAAACACGTTGGGCAGACAACGATATGTATGGTCATGTCAATAATGTCACCTATTACAGCTATTTTGATACTGCTGCAAATGCACTCTTGATTCAACATGCCGGTTTTGATTTGCGAAATACCCCGATCATTGGTTTAGTGGTCGATTCAGCCTGCAGCTTTTTACAAGAGCTGTCCTATCCAGAAATCATTGAAGTTGGAGTTGCGATTGAAAAAATTGGTAATTCTTCACTGCGCTATGACTTAGCCATTTTTAAACAAGGACAAAATGAGGCTGCAGCTCAAGGACATTTCGTGCATGTATTT
Organism: Acinetobacter sp. YH12086; assembly: GCF_013419345.1. Lineage (NCBI taxonomy): Bacteria > Pseudomonadati > Pseudomonadota > Gammaproteobacteria > Moraxellales > Moraxellaceae > Acinetobacter > Acinetobacter sp. YH12086. The sequence continues at coordinate 46,001 of NZ_VPAF01000013.1, read as the reverse complement.
GTTGACCGCCAAACACGAAAAAGCACCTCGATACCCGAAGATATGCGAGATGCTTTAACTCAATTTTTACTTTAATTTTTATATCCAGCTTGAAACTTATTTGAGCTGGATATTTTGCAACTCACCATCAAAGCTTTTGAGTAAGTCTTTCACAACAGGCTCAGCATGTAATAACTCATTTGCACGTGCAAAGGCTTTTTCCTTGCGGACATGTTGTAAAGCAAACGGTGTGGTTTCTTCGACATCTTCAAAGCTGATATGGAAACGACATTTTGACCATTGTGCATGAATGGCTTGTTCCAATACATGCTGTAATTGAGTCACTAAAGCTTCGTATCGCTTTGGAATATGGAAAGTCGATTCACCGTCAATCGTACCTCGCATAATGCCATGCTGCGCCAACTCTTGTACCGCAGGTGAAAGTTGACTATTTCGGAACCAATACTCCCACTTTTCGACCGTCCACTCACCTTCAAGGGTCTGAGGCTGTAAAGTCAAAATATCTTGTGGCATCAAGGTAGAAGATGAACCCGTTTGAACAGCATCCGAAGAAACGGAACTTTGCGTAACTTGTGGTGGAGCTAGATCAAAACCATTGTCGCCTTGAGCACCCGAAACTGATTCATTCACCACATGTTGTGGTTCAATGGCATTTATCAAATGTGGCTGAGCTGTTTCGGGCTCTACACTTTTTGACTCTAAAGCTGTTGGTTCTAAAGGTGCAATATCTTCAAAATTTATAGCGCTCACATCAACTTCTTCAGTTTCAGTACTGGGCGTCGGATCTAAATCAAATAATGTATCTTCTGCCACGGCATCCATAACAAGCGTGTCATTTTGCTGTGTCGATACAGACTCAACCGGTGCAACCTCTTGCGTATCTAGAGTGCCATTTGCTGTAGATGCTTTAGAAGTTTGGCTTATTGCGTCTTCTTCAGGATCATCTAAAAAATCATCAGATGAAGGCTCATCAACTGCAGGTGCAGAAGCAAAGCCATCATCGTCATCATAATGTGAATCATCAAAATCGTCGAAAGCTGGCGATGTATCTACTGTAGATACAACTTCATGCTGCTCAACAGCGACAACCTGCTCAGCAGCATCAACAACAGTATTAGGTTTCTGCAAAGACCGTGTTTGAGTCGGCTGAACTGTATTGACTTGATTTTGAGCAAGCTGTGGCTGTGCTGCTGATTCTTGCTGTACGGCAGAGACCAACATTTCGTTCGGCTGTAATGGACGGAATGCTAATAGACGTAGCACACACATCTCAAAACCTTGCTCTTGTGTCACAGCCAACTGCAAGTCTGCCCGACCTTTACATGCGACTTGATAATACAACTGCAAGTCTTGAGCTGAAATTAACTGCGACAATTGCATAATTTTTTGATTGATCTCAGCGCTATATTTCAACGCTAAGTCTGGCAAGTATTGTAATAATGCCAGTTCATGCAAAGTCGAAATTAACTGATCCAATACCAGTGAAACATCCAGTGCTTGTTGACGGAATTGCATGAGTAAAGCACTCACGCGTTCACGCTGATTTTGATGAATGGCTAAAATCAAATCATAAATAATCGTACGGTCAATTAGGCCCAACATGTCTTTAACATCTTGGTGCTGAATTGAACCCTGACCATAGGCAATGGCTTGGTCAGTCAGTGACAGCGCATCACGCAGTGAGCCTTGAGCCGATTCAGCAATTTGCCAAATCGCATCTTGCTCCGCTTGAATTTGTTCTTTTTGTAAAATATCAGTCAGATGCGTGGTGATTTCATCCACAGCTAAAGGACGCAAAGTAAATTGCAAGCAACGTGAAATGACAGTAATCGGTAATTTTTGAGGATCTGTGGTTGCAAATAAGAACTTCACATGCTCTGGCGGCTCTTCCAAAGTCTTTAATAACGCATTAAATGAATGCGTAGAGAGCATATGCACTTCATCGATTAGATAAACCTTGAAGCGACCTTGGGTTGGAGCATAAGGAACGTTGTCGAGAAGTTCTCGAGTATCTTCAACTTTGGTCCGTGATGCCGCATCGATTTCAATTAAATCAATAAAACGGCCTTCATTTACTGCTTTACACGTTGGGCAGACTTCACACGGCGTTGAAGTTACACCCGTTTCACAGTTCAGACATTTTGCCAAAATACGGGCAATGGTGGTTTTACCCACACCTCGAGTACCTGTAAATAAATACGCATGATGTAACCGACCACGTTCTAAGGCACTGGTAAGTGCGCGTGACACATGGTTTTGCCCCACGAGTTCAATGAAATTTCGTGGACGGTATTTTCGTGCAAGTACTTGATACATGTATGCTCCTTTTTACAGGTGTAAGCATACTGTTTTTTTGTCTAATAGTGAAATAAATGGCAGAGTTTGGACAATAAAAATCCGATCTTGAGCTATCACAATGATCAGGCAAATTTAATATAAATTACGACTGCTTAAACTGCTTTATTTAAAAGGAAATCACTCTGCATTTGATAGCGTTTCGCCGTCTGGTCTTCACGAATTTCTAGCAATTGCTGATCCAAATCTACATACAAAAGATTGCGCGTTTGCACATTCATGAGTTCTAGCTGCTGCTTTGATTCATCTTTAAAACGAATTACACCTTTTAGCACTTCTACTTCGTTATGACCACTTAGACTTTCACGAGTAAGTGTATAGGTTTGGTCTTCATGTAGCTCAAGAGCCACAGCCATACCGGGACAATCTTCACAACGAGAAAGACAGCCCATACAAGGTGTTATGCCTTTAAAATTACCGACCCATGCTGCATGCTGTTTTTCAGCAGTAATTGCTTCTATCTCCTTTGATTTCGTTTGAGTTGAATCCTGACAACCCAACATTGCCGACGTTGCTACTAAGGGAATCAAAACAACTTTTTTCATAGGGATATCACAGCAGTCTAAAACTGCGAGGCAAAATAGCATATTTTTCACATTTCCCCAATTTCTGTTCTATTCCGAAGTATCTTAAATCCAGCCTTTACGCCCTTTTAATACTTTATCTGCACAGCGTAAGGTTTCTTGAGTTAGGCCCCATAAGCGATAATCGCCCGTGATCGAACCCGTCGCAAAGTTATGTGTATACGCAAAACTTAAATCACGCTGCGGATCACACCAGGCCCCAGAACCATTAAAACCAATATGTCCAAAACCTTCACTAGATTTACCTAAAGTTAAAATTCGATGATATCCCAAACGCCAATTCATCGGTAAAGGCATAATACGATCACGTTTTTTATATTGAATTTTACTTAAAGATTCAAAAACTTGTGGTGTGATTAAGGTCTGTCCTCGCCACTGGCCATGATTGGCTAGCATTGCATAGATTTTCGCTAAACTATTAGCACTAAATACGCCTGTTGCCGCAGGAATAATGGCTTGCAAACCCTCATCACTAAAAAATGAAAACTTGCGCATCCCTTTTGGAATCATACCATCTTGAAAGTCTTGCAAATTTTGTCCTGAAATTTGCAGGAGCTGATCAAAGATTGACGGTTTTCGTGTCTCGGTCTTTTTTTTCGTTGTCTGCGCTTGGGTATTTTCTTGAACAGAAGCATCTATAGTGCGTTCTTCTTTTTTCTTTTTCGGAATCAAGCGTGCAACCTTACCAAGTTGATGCTCTGGTACACCAAAAAAAGCATGATCCAATGCCAAAGGCTCAACCAAATAGTGTTGCATTAGTTCAGCAAGCGGTCGACCTGTGGCCTTTTCAAGTACACCACCGACTTGCCAACCGAAGGTTAATGGTTGATATGCTGCATCAGTTGTCGGTTCAAAACGTGGTTTGGCTTGTTCGATGACTTTAAGCATATGTGGCCAATCAGCCATTTCAGATGCTGTTTCAATGATATTACGGATATCGTATAAACCACTTTGATGACTCAGCATGTGCCTTAATGTGATATCCGACTTACCATTTTGAGCAAACTCCGGCCAATATGCGGCAACGGGAGTATCGTAATCAAGAAAGCCTTCGCTCACTAAGATATGTGCAAGCGTTGCAAGTACGCCTTTACCCGTGGAATAACAGACCGAGGGCGTATTGGACTGCCAAGCTTCTTCAGCTGACTTTTTACCAGTCCAAATATCCACGACTTTTTGACCTTTAAAATACACCACTAAGGCGGCTCCGCCTAAGTGGGTTCGAGCATCCTGCATCCGGCTAAATTGCGCCGCCAAATCTTGAAACGCCTCGTCAACCGTACCTTGAAAATTATTCTTCTGTGCAAATAGATATTCTTTGAGCGCCTGCATCATCATTCCTTTGAATATGAATCGCTTGAGATTAAAACAAAAAAGCCTAAACCGATATCGATTTAGGCTTAAGTCTTAAAGTGCCTTTACACTTCCCGCGACATGCGGCTTTTTGTTCTTACTATTTCGAATAGCAAACTCTGTATCTTTACCCGTTTGTGCAGTAAGGAACTCAACTTGAGAAGGCAAATACATCGGTAATTTAAACCAGACATCCGCTTCATAGGCATCTGGCAAAGTTAAGCTCGACAAGGCTTTGGCTTTACTCCACATACCATGTGCAATGGCTTGTTTAAAACCAAACGCTTTAGCGGTTACAGCATGAATATGAATCAAGTTAAAGTCACCAGAAGTCAACGCATAACGGCGACCGGTATTTTCAGAAACATTCCATTCAGCTTGAACTTGCAACTCAGCTGACTTTGTTTCGGTAGATTTTGCCGCAGCTTTGTTCTCGGTTTTTTGACGTGCTAAATACGTGGTTAATGATTCTACAACCACTTCATCGCCCACTTTTGCAGTGGTAATAAAGTCAAATTGCACGCCTTTATCATGTGGCTGTAATTCACCAAATTTGCATGACAATGACAGTGTTTCATTTACACCAACTTTGCGATATTGCTTCACTTGGTTACGAATATGTACCAAACCTAAGATCGCAAATGGAAAAGCTTCCGTAGTCATCATATGCATTTGCAAACTTTGAGAAAGCACAGCCAAATAAATCGCTGGGATATAACCATTATTTTTAAAGCCACACACTTCGTTATAGGCTTTTAAATGTTTTTGATCGACCTTAAATGAATCCACCACATATTCAACTAGCGGCAGCACTTTTTCAGCTTTAGGCTTTTTAAAAATCAAGCCTTGAATCACTTTTGGATAGGCTAAATAAGGTTTTGGAAGTTGACTAAAATGGCGAGTATTCATACTAAACCTTTGGAAGTTTTATCTTTATAAAGTTCCCTTCCTTTTAAAGAAGGATATTTTAAATCCCCCTCATCCCCCTTTGATAAAGGGGGACTTCTCCTCTCTTTTTCAAAGGGAGGTCGGGAGGGATTAATTAAGCCCCTAACAAGCTTTGACCACACACACGTACCACGTTACCGTTCAAGCCAGTCGACGCAGTTGAAGCAAACATCGCAATCGTTTCTGCAACGTCTACAGGTAAACCACCTTGACTCATCGAGTTCATACGACGACCTGCTTCACGGATTGCAAATGGAATCGCAGCAGTCATTTGCGTTTCAATAAAGCCTGGAGCAACAGCATTAATGGTTACGCCATTTTTCAATAATGGAGCAGTAAATTTAACCACACCAATTACACCAGCTTTAGAAGCAGCATAGTTGGTTTGACCTAAGTTACCTGCAATACCTGAAATAGAAGATACGCAAACAATACGACCATTTGCATTGAAGCCATCATTTTCAAGAAGGTAATCATTTACACGCTCAATCGCAGACAAGTTAATGTTAATCACCAAATCCCAAAGCTCAGGCTTCATATTGGCCAAAGTTTTGTCACGGGTAATCCCTGCATTGTGCACGATGATATCCAAACCACCTTGAGCAGCTGCCGCCGCTTTGATTTTTTCACCGGCATCGCTTGCAGTAATATCAATCGCGAGCGTAGAACCGCCAATTTCACCTGCAACACGGTCAAGGTCAGCTTGCTGCTGTGGAACGTCCAAACAAATGACATGCGCGCCATCACGTGACAATACATGCGCAATTGCTTCACCAATACCACGGCTTGCACCTGTTACTACAGCTGTTTTGCCTGCAAGCGGCTTATTCCAGTCAACATCCACAACATCTGCTTTAGATACACGAATCACCTGACCCGATACATAAGCTGAACGTGGTGAAATCACAAAACGTAATGCAGATTCTAAGTTTGCTTCAGCACCTTCGTCTACATAGACTAACTGTGCAGCAATCCCTTTCTTAAACTCTTTACCCACTGATTTTACAAAACCTTCTAATGCACGTTGTGCAATGGCTTGTTTCACAGTTTTCGCAGTCTCTGGTGTTGTACCAACAACGACAACGCGACCAGACGCCTGAATTTGACGTGCGATTGGGTTAAAAAATGCATATAGGGCATGCAGTTGTTCTGAGTTTTGAATACCTGAAGCATCAAATACCACAACTTTAAACTTAGACTCTTTATCGCCTTCGTTGAATGCGCTTAAGTTTAGACCTGATTTTGCCGCAGCTTGTTGTAATTCAGCATTATTGCCTGCATAGCTATTGGCATGAATATTTGCCAAGACTTGTGCAATAGCACCAGATAATGTTGAAGCAGGCGCTGCACCGAATAAAACCGCACCTTTTACTACAGGTGTTGCAGACTCAAAACGCTCTAAAAAAGTCGGTGATGGTAAACCTAAATTTTTGATGACAAATTTACCAATAGGAGATTTTGCAAATGTTTGGTATTGATCAGTCATGTTTATTATCTCTCATACAGATTAATTTTTGATGGATCTGAAGATATCCCTTTAACTTCAAGATGATGTCAGATACTTATATTTCAATAGTTCCATCAGTTTCCATGGAATCATACTTGAGTTAAACCGCAGATGGCTTGACCTGAATGCTTTAGCGAATGTCATTTTAGTCAATTTACCCATTTGGTGAATATGCTAATGTACCCAACAAGAAGATCATCCACATGCTTGGAAAAGCCTTATGAGCAAAACAACTCAAGAAAATCCAGCAGTCGAAACTCCGACCACGGAAACTGTGTCAAATACATCAAAGAGTACACCACGTACCGCTAAAAGTACGGGCACAGCAACCAAGTCTACAAGTGATGCCGCTAAAACGAGCCGTCCTCGTCGTGCATCTACACGTAATAAGACACCCGCTTCAAACCCTAAAACAGCTTCAAAATCAACAACTCAAACGTCTGTTCAACAGGATAATACCATGAGTCAAAACACAGTTCGCCGCGTTGCTATTATCGGTGGTAATCGTATTCCTTTCGCTCGTTCTAACGGCGCTTACTTCACTGCTTCAAACAGCGACATGTTCACCGCAGCATTAAATGGTCTTGTTGAACGTTTCAACCTTCAAGGTCAACGCCTTGGTGAAGTTGTTGCTGGCGCAGTGTTAAAACATAGTCGTGACTTTAACATGACCCGTGAGTGTGTACTCAATACTGAACTTGCTCCTGAAACACCTGCTTACGATATTCAACAAGCATGTGGTACAGGTTTACAAGCTGCTTTCTTGGTTGCTAATAAAATTGCTTTGGGTCAAATCGAAGTGGGTGTTGCTGGCGGTGTAGATACAACCTCTGATGCACCGATCGCTTTTGGTGATGGTTTACGTAAAGCTTTACTTGAATTAAACATTGCTAAAACAGGTAAAGACCGCCTAAAAGCATTAACTAAAATTAATGTTAAAGATTTAATGGATGCACCGAAGAACGGTGAACCACGTACAGGTCTTTCTATGGGTGACCATCAAGCGATTACGACACTTGAATGGGGTATCTCTCGTGAAGCGCAAGACGAACTTGCTGCATCTTCACATCAAAAAATGGCAGCTGCATATGAAGAAGGTTTCTTCGATGACCTGATTACGCCATTCCTTGGTTTAGAGCGTGACAACAACTTACGTGCAGACTCATCAGTAGAAAAACTAGCGAAGTTAAAACCAGCATTTGGTAAAGGCGATGCGCGTACCATGACCGCGGGTAACTCGACTCCACTAACTGATGGTGCATCATGTGTCCTTCTTGCGTCAGAAGAATGGGCAAAAGCAAACGGTCACGAAGTGCTTGCTTATTTAACCTTCCAAGAAACAGCGGCGGTTGACTTTGTAGAGAAAAAAGAAGGCTTATTGATGGCGCCTGCGTATGCAGTGCCTCGTATGCTTGAACGTGCAGGCATTACACTACAAGACTTCGATTACTATGAAATTCATGAAGCATTTGCATCTCAAGTATTATCTACACTAAAAGCATGGGAAGATCCTAAATTCTGTAAAGAACGTTTAGGCTTAGATGCACCATTGGGTTCAATTGATCGTTCTAAATTGAACGTGAAAGGTTCATCTCTTGCTGCAGGTCACCCATTTGCTGCAACTGGCGGTCGTATTATCGCAACTGCTGCAAAACTATTGAACCAAAAAGGTTCAGGCCGTGTACTTGTATCTATCTGTGCTGCGGGTGGTCAAGGCGTAACAGCGATTATTGAAAAATAATTAATCTGCACTATAAAAAACCGCTCATATGAGCGGTTTTTTTTATACCTATACATGGCTTTGTTGCACAAAGATTTGAAATACAAAGCCCCCTAATTGAGCCAAATTTAAGGCGTAACTTGGGTAAGTGGTCGACCTAATTCCGTAAATCTGTTGAGGACTGCTACACGTGCATGAATTTCATTGACTTGGCTATCAAATTTTCTTGCACTGAGTTTATCCCCCAATAATTTGATGCAATGCATCTTAGTTTCGACCAAACTTCGGCAATGATAGCCGGACCATTTTTTCCATAATGTCCTGCCTGAGAAGCACTGCTTCGCAAGATTAACCGTTCGAAGTAATTCATTTCGCGCTAGCGAGCTGATCTTTGTATCTTTCCATGGTTTCGCATTTTTTCTAGGTGGAATCACCGCATGCGCTTGCCGATCTGCAATGACCTGACGGCATTGCTTGGTGTCATAAGCTCCATCGGTATAAACAGAGTCAATCTGCTCATCTTGTGGAATCTGATCGAGTAAATCACCAAGCACTTGTGAATCACTCACATTATTTGTAGTGAGTTGAATGGCGCGTATTTGAAGGGTTTCAGCATCTATACCAATATGAAGTTTACGCCATTGGCGACGATATTCAGGTCCATGTTTCTTCCTTTTCCATTCACCTTCACCTAAAAACTTTAGACCGGTAGAGTCTACCAGCAAGTTAAGCCCACCACTGCTTTTTTGATAATTAATCGCAATATCAATATGTTTTTGTCTTCTGCAAAGCGTACTGTAATCTGATGCGGTCCAATTTAATCCACAAAGTTTAATCAGACTTTGCACAAAGCCAGTGACCATACGTAAAGATAGACGGAATAAGGATTTAATCATTAAGCAGCATTGGATAGCTGCGTCGGAGTAGGTTTGATTTCGCCCTTGTTTGCCTTTTGATGGAGCATACCATTGCGTAGCAGGATCAAACCAAATGGCAATATTTCCGCGACTCATGAGTGCTCGGTTATATGCGGGCCAATTGGTTGTGCGATAGATTTTGTGTGTAGGCTTCTTCATTTGAAAATTATATCGCTGAAAAAGCCTTTACAGATAGGTTTGTGCAACAAAGCCTATATATTGTTATTTGTAAATTTTTGCACTATTTTAATGCAAAAAAGGCCTGTAGTTATCAATACAGGCCAATGTAATTTTCTTATTGAAATTTAACGATATTGTGGTTGGTAACCCAAGTGCGCCTCAATCTGGTCATAGCACCATTGGAAAATAAATGTATAGACTAAAATACACATGGTCATACTAAAATCGAGCAAAATCGCCTGCCATAAGGTCATATGCATGGCATAAGCCACCATTGGGATGGTTGCAAGCATTAAACCGCCCTCAAATCCAATTGCATGTAAAACACGTACACCAAAGGTTCTTTTTAACTTTCTTTTTGCTTCAAATTTTTCAAAATAATGATTAAAAATCATGTTCCAAATCACAGAAGTGACCGCCATTGCAATACCGAGCGTACCTGTCACCTCCATCGGAACTTTAAAAATAAAACTTAACGCAATAGCAATGATCACCAATAGGATGATCTCATAGCTTAGCGCATGGATAATCCTTCTCTTGGAAATCGTCATTTTGAAACACTCTATCATTTGTAAAAATCACATTTTATTTTTATATTATTGATTAATCGAGTTAGGTTCTTTCAATATTATTGAAAGGTTGTATTCCTTTATTTTTTATATGCACATGAATATTAATCAAGAACAACTGATGATTTTTAAAACAGTCATGGAAACAGGATCATTTTCCGCAGCCGCCAGACAACTCGGCAAAGTGCCATCGGCAGTCAGCATGTCCATTGCGAATTTCGAAATTGATCTCAACCTTAAACTGTTTGAGCGCGTTGGTCGTGAACCTGTGCCCACCGCTCAAGCGCTTAACCTATACGAAAAAACTGAACAATTATTAATAGAAATTAATCAGTGGAAACAGCATGCAATTGCACTGAGTCATGGTTTAGAGTCTTCACTGAATATCGTGGTGGTATCAGAGCTACTACATACGCAGTGGACCGACTATATCTCTTTGCTAGAAACTCATTTTCCATCTTTGCAAATCAATATTTTTTCTGCGCCTCAAGAAGATGCCCAAAAGATGCTATTACAAGGTCAAGCACAGCTTGCTCTAATGTTTGAACGTGAACAGCTTGAGAGTTATGAACAATTTGTTGAATTAAAGCGTGAAGCACTGGTTCCAGTTGCGGCGACAAAACATGCCCTGTCGAAATTTAAGCAAGTCAGTTTTGAGCAAATTTTGCAAAGTCGGCAAATCGTGGTTGCAAGTCGTGATAAAAGCATCAAACCAGAATTGTTATTTTCCAAACACAGTTGGCGTACAGATAACCACCACTCAGCCTGTTCTATGATTATTCAAGGTCTGGGTTGGGGTGTGCTTCCCCTCGAGATGTTTAATGAAAATCCGACGCTCAAAGATCAACTCAAAATCTTAAGCTTTCAAGATTTCACACCCAAATTTGAATATTTCGTCGACTTGGTCTGGAACCGTGAAAAACCTCTCGGCTCGGCTGCTCATTTTTTGATTAATCACATCCGAAATTCACGAAAAACTACGATTTAGACTGCCTAATTGGGCGTTTTTTGGTTGGGTTCTAAACAGATTGTGTTATAAAAGTATGTACACCAAGAACATTAAGAACTAGATTTCAAATGACTCAAAATGCGTTAAACCAATTAAAAAGCCTAACAACGATTGTTGCTGACAGCAGTGATTTAGCTGCGATTAATACATTCCGTCCATTGGATGCGACCACAAATCCATCTTTAATTACAGCAGCGGCAAATCAACCTGAAAATAAAGAACTAATTGAAAGTGCTTTTGAACAAGCGCGTAAAGAAGGTTATCAAAATGATGAGCTGGTTGAGCGCACCATCGATATTCTTACGGTCAAATTTGGTGTAGAAATTTTAAAATTGATCGAAGGACGTGTCTCTACAGAAGTCGATGCAGCCTTGTCCTATGATACTGATGCCACCATTGCAAAAGCTAAAGAGTTATTGGCTTTATATGCACAGTATGGTATCGATCAAAACCGTATCTTAATTAAAATTGCCTCAACGTGGGAAGGTATTCAAGCCGCTAAAGCCCTTGAAGCTGAAGGCATTCACTGTAATCTGACTCTGTTGTTTGGTTTGCATCAAGCTCAAGCCTGTGCAGATGCTCAAGTCACGCTGATTTCGCCATTTGTTGGTCGTATTTTAGATTGGTACAAAAAAGCTGAAAATGTGGATAGCTACCCGATTGAGAAAGATCCGGGCGTGTTATCAGTGAAGCAGATTTACCACTACTACAAACAACATGACATCAAAACTGAAATTATGGGTGCTAGCTTCCGTAGTATTGATCAAGTGCTTGGTTTAGCAGGTTGTGATTTATTGACGGTTTCACCAAATTTATTGGCAGAACTGGAAAAAGATCAGCGTACCGTGGAAGTGCAACTGTCTAATCATCATGCGCATGCACACTGTCAACACGATGTACAAGTGCTCGACAAGCAAACTTTCAAAGCTGAAGTTGAAAAAGACTTAATGTCTTTCCAACTTTTACAAGGCGGTATTGATGGTTTTATTAAAGCACGTGAGCAACTAAGTAGCCTACTGCGTCAATCTTTTGGCTTAGATGCTGAAATTAAAGCTTAAATTAGAAATTTTCAGTTTCATCCAGAACCGAAGTTGTATACTACAGCTTCGGTTTTTTATTTGAGTGTCTTCAGTGTTTGGAATCACAGACTTAACGACCTTTATTATTGGTACGATATTAATTGTGATTTTACCCGGTCCAAATTCACTTTATGTCATGTCTGTTGCCTCTCGCTATGGCATTAAGGTCGGCTATTTAGGCGCTTTTGGCGTTTATACTGGCGATTTGATCTTAATCTTACTCACTGCTCTCGGTGCTGCATCCTTACTTCATGCCTTCCCTTGGTTATTCTTATTATTAAAAATTGTCGGTGCGCTGTATTTAAGTTATTTAGGTATCAAACTTTTCAAGGCTGCCTACCAAACATGGAATGCCGTTCAAACGCCAGAACAACTCGACACCAAACAACTGAGTTTGAGCGAACTGAAACCGTTTAAGACCGCATTAACCATCAGTATTTTAAACCCTAAAGCCATTCTTTTTTACTTATCGTTCTTTGTGCAATTCGTCGATCCTGCATATCCATATCCTGCGATTACATTCACCGCACTAGCGATCGTATTGCAAATTATCAGTATGAGCTATTTAACGATTTTAATCTTTTCCGGTGCAAAACTGGCCACTTATTTTAGCCATCGTTATAAATTTACGGCATGCTGTGTAGCAGCGGTTGGTCTTCTATTTTGTGGATTTGGTCTAAAGCTTGCGACTTCTACCATGTAAACGACATGGGCAAAGTATTTCTGTTTTTTTACTTAAAAATCTATATGCCTTTAAACTTTTGAATGGTTGAAACATCCTCAATGTAGGTTGTCGATTCGTTCTATTAAAGTGCCGTTTGTTAAAGTGTCATTTGTGAATAAATAAAGTATTTCCATAATATCTCGATGAGCACTTTTACTGTACAGGACTTGAGCGTATCATCCTGAAAAATGTCATCTTAAATCTGCGCCAACAATAGTCATAGCTCGATCATTATGCAAAAACTACTACAAGACTTCTCCATTCCAGCTGCTTTTGCAGGTTTTATTACGTTCTTAGTCGGGATCAGTGTCTCGGCTGTTTTGGTGATCCAATCTGCACAAATGCTCGGTGCCAACACTGCAGAAATAACCTCTTGGTTTTGGGCCCTAGGTTTGGGTATCGGCTTAAGCGGGCTGATTCTGTCTTGGAAATTTAAATATCCCGTTGCGACTTCATGGTCCACTGCAGGACTGGCACTGATTTTAGCGACTGCAAATGGTTACAGCATGAATGCCGCCCTAGGTGCTTTCTTGGTCTGTGGCTTATTGACAGCAATACTTGGATTTTTAGGCATTTTTGAAAAAATACTGCGCTATATCCCGCAATGTCTAACTAGTGCAATGTTGGCGGGTGTACTCCTTAAATTTGGTATTGAGCTATTTGTCAGTTTACAAAATGAATGGGCATTCGTTCTGGGTTTACTCGCGGCTTATATCATCAGTAAACGACTGTTACCACGTTATAGCATTGTCATTACGGTGATCATTGGCATTATGCTTTGTCCATTGTTACTTGGCTTTCAATTACCGGCGCCTAATTTAGAACTCGCACAGCCGGTTTGGGTCACACCTGAATTTTCGATCTCAGCAATACTGGGTTTGGCGCTACCACTCTTTGTAATCAATATGGCCTCTCAGTACTTACCGGGTTTAGCCATGATTAAAAGTTATGGCTATCAACCCCACGTTAATCAACTGATCGGTTGGACTGGGACAGCCCAAACGCTACTCGCGCCATTTGGATGTTTTAGTGTCAATATTGCTGCGATTAGTGCTGCCATCAGTCTAGATGACCAAGCCCACCCCGATGAGAAAAAGCGCTATATCGCAGGTATGACCTGTGGCTTCTTTTATATTTTGATGGGCCTGTTTGCAGCCACTTTGGTGAGTTTCTTAACCGCTTTCCCATTGGTATTTATTACCGCTTTAGCAGGCATTGCCCTACTAGGCACCATTGGACACAACATCGTCATTGCTTTCCAAGAAGCGAGTGAACGTGACGCTGCTCTACTCACCTTCTTGTTTAGTGCATCGGGCGTACAATTTTTTGGTATTGGTTCCGCGTTTTGGGGATTGGTCTTTGGTTTAGTCGTACATGCTATTTTCAAATATAAAAGAAATTAAGCCCTCAGTTAAATAATTTGCTTCAAATAAAAGAATGATACGCGGTAAGGTCATACGCAAGTGTTTGATAAAGGACTATTTCTAATCAAAAATGTTTTTGCGGTACTTTGAATAATTAGACACTAGTGAACAAGTTTTGCGGTGAGGAGCAATGCTCCGCAAGATGGTTTCCTTACGTAGCACGCTTCTCATTTTGCCGAATGAGAAACAACATTTCAAGAGTACCTCCAGCCGAAGGCTAATCCCTTTATTCAATCCCTAGATGTAAGACTCTGTCGAATAGACTTAAAAATCATTTTAAAAATGCGTAATTACTTTTACGTATGTAAAATCAGTTATTTAATCTATTTCGCTCGATACGTTCGGGCGATCAGTTCTTGTTTTAATAATTGGGTTTCACTTTCGTCTTCCACTTCTGTAAAAGCGGTGAGCCAAATACCATCAGCTGCATAACGAACAATTTTCAGTTCTATATCTGAATCGGTCTGATGATGTCGCTCTAAACGTGAGTTCATCCATTCAATCCAATATTCATTAAATGTTTTATCGGTCAGCATGGTCATCGAAATCGCGGACCATGACAGTTGCAAACCCATGATTTGTTTTTCTAAGGTAATTTCAATATAGGCTCGGGTAAAGCGACCGTACGGCTCAGGGTCTTCGTCAATTAAACGGTCAACGACTTCGTCTAATTGAGCCAAAAGCATGACGATCATGGACTCTAAGAGCTTTTGTTTGTTTGAAAAATGATGAAATACCCCGCCTTTTGTGACCCCAACTAAATCCGCAACGGCTTGAATCGACACCCCGTTGACACCTTTATCTGCAGCAAGACGGATTGCATGCTGCAAAATACTTTGGCGTATCAGTTGAGGTTCTTTCTTGCGCTGATGCGGATTATCCATATTAGTGTCCAGCTGAAGTTGAAAACAGGTTGATCACGACCACACCTGAAACAATCAGGCCTATCCCTAACATGGCTGGGAGGTCTAAACTTTGACGAAAGATAAAGTAGCCAATTAGTGCAGTTAAAACAATACCAACGCCTGCCCAAATGGCATAAGCAATACCAAGTGGTATGACTTTAATCACCTGAGACAATAAATAAAATGCCAAACAGAATAAAACTGCGACAGCCAATGAAGGCGCAAGTTTGGTAAACCCTTCTGATTTCACCAAAAATGTCGAACCAATTACTTCTGAGATAATCGCTAATGACAGTAAGCCATAGGCCAATGTTACCGAATTCATTAATCATTCCAAAATAAACATACCAACTGGTAGGTATGTTATTAAGTTAAAGATTATTCTGCAAGCCTTTTAAGTCTGTTTTTAATTTTTGACGGTCTGTGTGTGTTGTTGCAAAAATTCTAAAGTACGATCAAAGGTCTGCTGGCTGGCCTTTTTACTCATCATAAATTGATATTCATGTACCAAAAATTCTTTCGAATCTGGATAAAATACCGCTGTCACAGGTACATTATTTGCCAGCAATTTTTCTACAAAAGGCTCAGATTGCGTTTCGGTTAAAAAATCTTTATTGCCACCGCTGATAAATACAGGCGGATAATTTGCATTAATATTTGAGGCCGTTGAAATACGCGTTAAAAACTCGGCATCATCTTTTTTGTCTCCGGTATACGCCTGAACTAAGTTATAGACGCCCCACTCGATCAGTCCAATCTCTGCTGGTGCAGTATTTACAAAGCTGTTTAAATCATAAATACCACAATGTAAAATCAGCCCTTTAAGCTGTGAAGGCTTTAATACAGGTTGAATCTTTGACGCTTGCGCAAAATCTGGATTCGTAACCAAGGCGGCATAATGACTGGCCATATTTGCACCTGCAGAATCCCCTGCCATATACATATTTTGCGAATCAATGCCATATTGTGCCGCATGTAGATTCAAAAACGTCAATGCAGCATCAATTTGGTTGAGCTGTGTGGGATAAATGGCTTCAGGTGCAAACTGATATTGAACCGAAACCACATTATAGCCTTGGGCTGCGAGCCGTTTAAAATATCCACCTGCATGCTCTTTTGAGCCTGAGACCCAACCGCCCCCGTGGATCCAAACAATCGTTGGTCTTGGTGCAATAACCGTACTTGTTTCAGGTTGATAGATATCCAAGTTTAAATTTGGATTTTGTAGATATTGAATATTTGACTGCACAATAACATTGTCAGGTGCATGTAGGTTGATAAAGGTCTTTTGAACTTGTGTCGATAAGTTAAATGCGCCTGCAATCACTTTGGTACTGCTTTGCGTGTTTTGACAACCAGACAAATGCAACACTGAACACATGCTAAGTGCAACCAACCCTACTTTATATGACATATCTAACTATCCAATCGCATCAATTCTGTTATAAATCTTAGATTTAAAACTGTATATAGTTTAGGCTTATTTTTATAAAGTTCAAATTGATCATTTAGGCTCAAAATCCGAGAAAATTAGTCGATTTTATTTTAATATTTTTTGAGCAAAGTCCGAGTTTTCCACTCAGATTTATTTGACGGCTTATCGACATTAATTTATGTAATTTTATGAATTTACAATATTTTTTTGATTAATAAATTGAACCATGCACGACAATGTGTTATCAATAATCTATAGGGTTTAAAAGCAAAATTACAGGAGATTGTTCCATGTCATATCAAAACATTTTAGTACCTGTCGATGGTTCAGAAATCTCGTTTTCTGCAGTAAAAAAAGCTGCAATTATTGCCAAGGCATTTAACAGCCAACTCACTTTAATCAGCCTTGTTGCTGAAGACCCATTTACCGATGCAGACTTCTATTATTCTTCATCAATCATGAAAGAATATTTCGTACAAGCTTACGCAAATGCAGAATCTGCATTAAAAGAAGCTGTGCAAATCACGACTGAAGTTGGTATAGATGCACAAAGTAAGATTATTAAAGGTCAAGTTTCTGCTGAAGGTGTAGTAGAAGCAGCCAATGAAGTCAAAGCCGATTTGATTGTTATGGGTTCACATGGTCGTAAAGGCTTTAAGAAAATGCTACTCGGCAGCTTCGCACAAGATGTGCTCAGTAATACTGAATTACCTGTGTTGGTTGTAAAAGCTTAAGATGACTAAGCCCACATCATGTGGGCTTTTTTCTATTCAGCACACCCTTCACCCATAGGCTTACCCTTTTGTCTAATTCATACAATATCGTGAATAGAGCAAGATTAGATTGATAACATTTAAAATATTAAGGAAGCAGATATGAGTCAATATCAACAAATTTTAGTCCCTGTGGATGAATCTCCAATTTCATATTCTGCTGTTGAACATGCGCTAAGCTTGGCTAAAAGTCAAAATGCACAAGTGACCATTGTTAGTGTTGTTGCTGTTGATCCATTCGTTGGTGTCGATTTCTATGCTGTTGCACCTGCAATCACTGAATATTTTATGCAAGCTGAAAAAAGTGCTCAGCTGCGTTTAGAAGATATCAAACAAACCTTTGTACGTGATGGTATCGAAGTTAAAACTCGTTTGATTCATGGTGTATCGCCAACTGAAGGGATTTTACAAGTGGCTGATGAAATCTCTGCGGATTTAATCATCATGGGTTCACATGGACGCACAGGTTTGAAAAAAGCCATGCTAGGCAGCGTGGCACAAAATATTTTAACGCAGTGCCCAATTCCTGTTTTGATCATCAAGCAATAAACTAAGATTCAAAAAAAGCCCTTCATTGAGGGCTTTTCTTCTTTTAGATCAATTAAACACGTTATTTAAATACACAATTCGTTCTGTAGTTTTCTGATTAAAACATTTGGTATATTGCAACTCTTGATTTTGCGTATTCATCGCATCATCCCAGTATTGCGAATGCTTTTGATAAGTCTCTTTTTCACTTTCATTTAATGAATAAACACTTTTTTGTGCAAGCACTTTACAGTCGATATCACGCTTTTCAAACCAGTCTGCTTGATCTTGCTGTAACTGCGCCTTTTGTTCATCACTAAAACGATCCCAAGTCTGATTGAGACGATCCACCACTTTGGCATTATCCTGATCTAGCTCTTTCTTACGAATATCCATCGCCTTTTGTGCAAGGCTCATTTGTTGAGATTGACTCTCCATCCCTTGCTGATAGGATTCTTCGTCTCGCTTATTTTGTGCACTATATGCCGCATATAGCACCGCATGACGTGTCACTGTTACAACGCTATCAATTACGTCATTTTGACTTGGGACACTTAAACTTAAACCATCTTTGTCCGTTTTAGTGATGCTATAGCTAAAGTTCCCTTTAAGCTGATCATTGTCCATGCTTAAGCCTGACTCACCATCTTCGAGTGAATCATTCAAAGTATAATTACCACGTTCTTCACAGCCTTCGTCACATGGTCGTTCAGCATAGGCGTTTTCAGCACGCTTTTGTAATCCTTTCGGGAAAACCACCAACAATTGACTGCTACATTCCAATGTTTTGGCTTTATTAGGGTCTTCAGTTAAAGTCGTGACATTTTGAATGTTAAATTTTAGATTTTTTACAATCAGATCCATGAGTTGCTGATCGGCTTCATAATCTGACTGACGTATTTCTTTGTTTAATTCTTTGAGATATTCTTTTTTTAAATGATCTTGCAATTGGTCGATATTGGCTTGTGCTGTACAACTCCAATCTTCCAAAGCAGGCGCTTCCGTTTTGGCTTCAGTATCTTTTTTATTTTTAAAATTATCACAGCCGGATATCAATGCCGCAGACAACATGAGGCTCGTGATGACTATTTTTTTCATTGTATAAGTACCATTATGATTTTATTCTTCGGGCGTATTTTACTCAAAATTACAGCGCTTTGACGAGAAAAATCCCCGCATGTGCAGGGATTTTTTATATATCATCTCATTTAGTACGGTTTTAATTGGTCTTTTCAGTTACGCCTTCGCTGGTGACATCTCGTACTTTACCATTCTCGGTATTTAAAACTTCAAACTCAATACGACGGTTTTTGAATTGACCTTCTTTGGTGCTGTTTTCTGCTACCGGTTTTTCTTGACCATAACCCACCGCTTGAAGCTGTGCAGGATCAACGCCTTTCGACACCAAGTAATCCACCACAGCTTGTGCACGCTCTTGCGATAAAGCTTTATTCGCTTCCGCATTACCCACAGCATCGGTATGACCTTGTACAGTCAGATGTACTTCTGTAGCGCGCTGCATTAACGCTGCCGCTTGATCCAAAATCGATTTATTCACGTCAGGAATATCAGATGAACCTGTCGCAAAATTAATAATTTGTAAGTTCAGCGCAGTCGCAACATCTAGCGCACGAACTTGTTCAGGGTTAATGCTTGCTAATGCTTTTTGTGCATCAGTAATACTGTTATCTACTGCAGTTTGTTCACTCACACCTTCTTGAACCAATACCGTCATATTTTTTGCTAAAGGCTTAATTTGATTGGCAAGGTTTTGAGCATCCGCAGGATTTTGCGACAAAATCGATAACTGATTTTCTGTCCAGGTTAAAGTGGTATTTGGCACACCTTTAAGTTTTTGCAGAACCGTTGGAATGGTATCTTGATCAATAAATTGCGTATGGTAACTGGCATCAGATGAAGCACCACAACCCGTATTAAAGTTAAAGATCTGTTTGACTTGTTGCTGCAAAATTTCAAGATAATTTGAATCACCAGTTTGAATTTGACAGTTGGTTAACTGCCCATCTGTACCGGTGCTAAATTGCAAATGTGCTGGCTGAGATGCAGCAGGCTGTGCAACCGTTGTTGCAGAGGTGGTTGGTTCTTCTTTATTAGTACAAGACTTAAACCAAAATGCGATCAGACCCAATAATATAAGCAGCGCAATAATTGGCAATAACCAATTCGAGCGTTTTTCTTCAACGATAACAGGTGTTGGTTCAACAACAGGCGCTTGGTGTAACGTACGGCCAGCTGCAGTGTTTACCCCTAAACCTGCGAGTAAAGGCACTGCCCATTGTGGTAGTGCCGCCAAAATGCTATCTGCATGATTATCAAGTAAATGCGTGATTGCGACGGGATCAGATGAACCCGCTTCATTTTCAAGTGCCCCTAAAGTTGGAGCTATAGAGTGGTTTAAGGTTTGCTCTATTTCTGACGTTAGGGCCGTACCGCCACCGAGATGTTGCAAAAATTGATCTTTTAATGTGGGATTTGCTGAAAATATATCACTAATACGAGGGTTTAACTGTTTTTGAAAGGTATCAATAAATTCAGGTTTGGATCGAAAAATATTTAACAGGAATGGAATAAACTGGCTAATGGCTGAATTTTTTTCAGTTAAGTGTTGTGTATCACCGTCTAGCACAATCGAGGAGACGTGCTGCTTAATCAGCGCTAATAAGTCTATATTCATATTTGTACTCCATGCGGTTGTCATTATTTTCATGTGTACTTTAGTTTATATGCTTATTTTTTGATCAAATGTAATAATTTGTTCGGACTTGTCAGCGCGTTAATTTCTTTTCTATTTTCAATCTATTAATTTCAATCCTCATAAAAAAAGCCAGCCGAAGCTGACTTTTAGATATCAAATTAAAATGCTAGGACTCAACATTTTCCATGTTGAGCTTCAGCTTAAACGGCATAAAAAGCTTGAAGCACTTTACCTTTAACGGTGTGCTGAATTAATGGTGTGTTCTTACCATTTGACACAATCGTGTCTTTATTAATGGTCCACTCAAGTTCAGGATCAACAAGCACCCAACCCGCTTCATCTGCCCAACGTTGTTGCATATTGGCTACTTTAGCAGGTGCGAGTGTGACTTTTTCAACCCATTCCAGTGGGCTTAATAGGCCTTCTTGAATCAATTGAATACCAAAAGGCACATAAGTATCAAATGCGGTAAAACCGGGCTGTGTTTCAGCAAATGGCGCCATTTTCGCTGAGCTGCTCAGCGGCTCATGATGCGTACAAATCGCGTCAATCACACCGTCTTTTACCGCTTGGCGGAGCAAGTCTCTATCTTGCTCAGAACGCAGCGGCGGACGAACATGTGCAAGTGAATTAAAGCCGTCGATCAACTGATCAGTTAAATGCAATTGGTGCATGGCTACATCGCAAGTCACAGGCAAGCCTTTCGCTTTGGCATGTTTAATCAATTCAACAGATGCACCTGATGACAACAGACCAAAATGCGCACGCACTTTAGTGGCTTCAATCATCAGTAAATATTTTGCAATGGCTACGGTTTCCGCTAATGCAGGGATCATCGGTAAACCTTGACGAGATGCGACAAAGCCTTCATGCACACAGCCATCTTTGGCAATCTGCGGTTCTTCGGCATAGAACACAACGGTCATGTTCAGACCCGCTGCATATTCCAAGGTACGAATCACCACATCATCGTCCATAAATGGCGCATTGGCATTCGATACTGCTGTACAGCCGCCTTTTTTCAAACCTGCCATATTCGCCGGCTGCTTGCCTAACAAGCCTTGAGTCTGCGCGCCAATCACCTGCAGGTAAATGCCGCCATCTAGCATGGCTTTTTCCACCAGACCATGAATCAATGCGCCATTGTCTTGCACAATCGGTTTAGAGTCTGGCGGCGTAAACACATGCAGAATACCATTTGCACGCGCAGCCTTACCTTCTGACTTTAAAGTGCCGTGCTGCTGCTGTCCCGGCTCTCGTAAACGCGCGCAAAGGTCAACCATACTTGGCATCAGCCATTTGCCTTGACCATCAATGGTTTCAGCGGCATTGCTTTCGGCAACCAATCGGCCATTTTCAATATAAACTGTCTGTACGCTGTCAGTTTGATTGATTGGATCTAAGACACGTACATTTTCAACTTTAACAATACTCATGACTATCCCTTAAACCGCAATCGCTTCAATTAAACCTTTTTCTTGCAACTGACCTTGCATTGCCAAAGCCAGTACCGCCATACGCACCGCAATACCATTGGTCACCTGATGTAAAATCACTGACTGAGTGCCATCGGCAATACTTGAGTCAATTTCAACACCACGGTTCATTGGTCCCGGATGCATCACGATGCAGTCAGGTTTAGCCAAAGCCAGACGCTCTTTATTCAAACCATACATTTTGTAGAATTCGGCTTGAGATGACAGCGCAGGAGAATCAATACGTTCGTTTTGAATACGTAAAGTAATAATCACATCGCAGTCTTGAATGCCGTCTTCCATATTGTTGAACAGACGAATGCCTTCGCCATAATCATCAAAACCGTAAGGCAACAAAGTATTAGGCGCAATGACACGAATATCTTTACAGCCCAATGTTTGTAATGCAGCGACATCTGAACGGGCAACACGCGAATGCTTAATATCGCCAATGATGGCAATGGAAATGTCTTCAAAATTCTTTTTGGTTTCACGGCGAATCGTCAACATATCCAACATGGCTTGCGTAGGATGCGCATGACGGCCATCGCCTGCATTGATGATTGCCACATGCGGACAAACATCTTTGGCAATAAAATGCGGCGCGCCTGACGATGAATGACGAACCACAAAAATGTCGGTCGCCATCGCTTCTAAATTCCACAAGGTATCACGCAGTGTCTCGCCTTTTGATGTACTTGAACGTGCAATATCAATGTTCAATACGTTTGCAGACAGACGTTTTGCTGCCGCTTCAAAAGTGGTACGGGTACGTGTTGAATTTTCAAAAAACAGGTTCATTACCGTACGACCTTCTAAAAGGTTATTGGTAATTAGCTGATTTTGGTCATTAAAAAAGGACTGTGCAGTGTCCAATATTTTTGTGAGAGTTTCTTTAGAAAGGCCTTCGATGGTGAGGAAATGTTTTAAGTTACCATCTTGGTTGAGTTGAATCTGGCTCGGTGTATGCAATGCCGCCAAGTGCATGAGAGATTCCTTATCGTTAAGTTAACGCATTATACAGAGAATCTTGGCAAATGGCAGTTGAAGTTTTCAACGTTCAATGCAAACGTATGATGTTATTCAAAATGAATTTTCAAATTCCTATCTATCATTTCAATTAGATAAATTAAACGTTTTAAATTAAACTTCACCTTTCCCCTTTCAAAAAGCCTTCAAACAGGACTTCCATCCGTCCTTATTTTTGATTGAATTGAATCCTTTCAAACAGATAAACTCTAGCTATAAACAGCCGCCTTCTGCGCAGTTCAAGAACTCTTGAAATAAGGAAGTTGGTTTATACATCAGGCTGTGCGCAGCAAGAAAAATATACCTACTGCTCACAGCAGGATTGAATTAACGCAATGCGCCAATATAACGATGTGCAACCTGTGCTTTACAAATGTCTTCCGCAGTCGGTTCGCTCATTAAAATTTCTGCTGTTTCATGCGATACTGAGTTAACCATTGATTCTTCTGGTACTGAAACTGCAACTTCATGCAAATTCAACTCACTATATAAACGTGCAACTAAACGAGATAATTCAGGATCAGCCGTTGCCAAAGCCAAATTAGAAACAAAGCGTGCATATTCGACATTTTCAACTACATATAATGCGTCAATAACCCGACCTGACACACGACGTAAACGCGCATAGATTAAGGTTGCGATTGAAAATGCGTTTGATTGACTATTGATTGCCAGCCCTGTCATAAATACCCCTAATGATATCAATATTATAAAGATCGAATTTTGATCAGGGTTATAGCAATTTTTGTACCATTAAGTGATATTTCTCACAATGTACACAGAATAAATTTGATAAAGTCATTCAAATCTACCGATATTTCTCCCGTTTCAGCGCAATATCGTCCGCCCAAATCCCCGAAAATACGTTAAAATATGCGATTGCTTTTTTGCCTTTGGAAATTTACATGAATTCGAAACCGCGTCTTTCTACATATTGGGTTACCTGTGCAGATGGACTGGAAACCTTACTCCGCGAGGAAATTGAAGGTTTAGGTGTTCAAAATATTGAACAGTTCCCGGGTCGTCTTGTATTCAAAGGCACACTTGAAGATGCATACCGTATTTGCATGTGGTCACGTTTGGCTTCACGTGTACTCACCCCCATTCATACACATGAATTAGAGTTCACGCATGATGCACGTGATGTAGCGGAAGAGCTCTACGAAGGTGCAATAAACTTTGACTGGTCACTTATTTTTGCACCACAAAGTACATTTGCCGTTCGTTTACACATCGAACGTGACATTAAAGTCAATTCTCAGTTCGCAACTTTACGTGTTAAAGATGGTGTGGTCGATTCCTTTATGGAAGCTGTGGGCAAACGTCCTAGCATTGACATTAAGCAACCTGAAATTACGTTGTATGTATTAGCTGGCAAAACTGAACATACTTATTGCTTAGATTTATCAGGTGATTCTCTACATAAACGCGGCTACCGTCGCTACATGACAGATGCACCGATTAAAGAAAACTTAGCGGCTGCTATCTTACAGAAAGCAAAACTTAAACAACATCAACCCGATATTATCTTGGACCCAATGTGTGGTTCAGGGACCTTTATCATTGAATCTTTAATGATTTTGACTGACCGCGCGCCAGGCCTTGTTCGTCGTTTTGGTTTTAATGGTTGGAATGGTCATGACCATGAACTTTGGATGTCGATCAAAGGCGAAGCTGCTGAACGTCATAAAGCCGCACTTGAAAACCCTCTCCCACAATTCTATGCATTTGATGCAGACTGGGAAGCAGTAAAAGCAACCAAACAAAATATTATCGCTGCAGGTTTCGAATCTGTACTTGATCAAATTAAAATTGAAGAACGTACACTTGCAGACTGGCCAGATTTCCAAGCAACAGGTAAGAAATGCTTTGTTGTCACTAATCCTCCATACGGCGAGCGTTTAGGTGATAAAGCCTCTAACCGCGCACTATATTTAGGTCTATCGGCATTATTACAAAAGAACTTCCCAAATCAGCCTGCTGCAATTATTGCAGCACAAGTTGAACAGGCCGATGTCCTTGCCTTTAATGATCCACAAATTTTGCGTTTGATGAATGGTAAGCTACCAATTTACGTCCGTTTTGGTACAGTCAAACCTGCGGCAGTTCAAAAGCCTTTCCTAGAGCATTGGGAACCGCAACAATTTGAAAAAATTGAAGGTGCAGAAGACTTTACTAACCGTCTGCAAAAAAACATGCAGAATCTTAAAAAATGGGCAGTCAAAGAAAATATTTTCTGCCTACGTTTATATGATGCCGATTTGCCTGACTTTAATGTCGCGGTAGATTTGTATGGTGATCGTTTACACGTACAAGAATATGCACCACCGAAAAAAATTGACCCTGAAAAAGCCAAAAAACGCTTTAACTTAGCACTTCAAGCGATTCGTGCAGTGACAGGCTTAGGTCGTGATGCGATTTTCATTAAAACACGTGCACGCCAAGAAGGTAAAAATCAGTACACTAAACAAAGTACTGCGTCTAAACGTTTTATCGTTCAAGAAGGCAAAGCTAAGATTTTGGTGAACTTAACAGATTACCTCGATACAGGTTTGTTCCTTGACCATCGTCAAATGCGTCTACGCATTGCCAAAGAAGCCAAAGGCAAACACTTCCTGAACTTATACAGCTATACCTCTACAGCGAGCTTACATGCAGCGCTTGGCGGTGCAGCAAGTACGACCAGTGTCGATTTGTCAAATACCTACCTAAACTGGTCTAAAGAGAACTTTGTACTGAATGGTTTGACTGTAGATCATGCAGATGAACAACATCAGTTCTTCTCTAGCGACTGTTTTGAATGGTTGAAAGAAGGTCACGAGCAATATGACCTGATCTTTATTGACCCACCAACCTTCTCAAACTCTAAAAAGTTCTATGGTACGTTTGATGTCCAACGCGACCATATGTCTTTGCTTAAACGTGCCATGAACCGTTTAACCACTGACGGTACGCTTTACTTCTCAAACAACTACCGTGGTTTTGAGATGGACGATGTGATCATGGCAATGTTTGATGTTGAAGAAATCAGCAATGAAACCATTGGTCTAGACTTTAAACGTAACAGCAAAATTCATCGTGCATGGAAAATCACCCATCCACAAATCTAAGGTTTAACTTTAGCAATTCCTGATCTATGAAATGAAGCACGTCAGTGCTTCATTTCAACCACGACTCCATCTGGATACGTTACTCGAATATTTTCATGTCGCTCTTGCAGCACAATACGGTTAATCGGTGCGACTTCTGGAGATTGTATTAACCCGACCTGATCCGCTGCCCTTTTCTTTTGAAGCAAATAATCACTCATGGTTGAGCCTTCAAGCTGGGTTTCTTGAATGATCTTATTATTACGATTAGATTTATGATTTGAATTTTTCTGCTGCTCTTCTTTGGGTTTAGCTGCTTCACTCTCAATAATATCTAAGGTTTCTTCACTAAACTGTTTTTTACCTTGCGTTTCATTCGACAAACGTTGATCTGAAATTGAAGTACCCGCAAAAGCCATAGACTGAACAGCGATTAAAAAAATGCTACTAACAAGACTGTGTTTTACCCAAGAACATTTAGGCATGGATGAATGAACAAGTTTCCGTCTAAAAAAATAATCGTGTGACATGGTGTCTTTCCTATTGTTGTTTTGATTGGCTAGTTGCCCATTGACGCTAGCAACTTTTCAACTGTTCAACAATGGCTAGTGTTCCGATAAACTGAAAATCATAATTCTGTAGCCAAAAATACAAAACCGCCAATCTATGACGGTTTTATATTTTTTAAACTTAACTACTCACTACTGGTTGCTTATTTCTTTTGTATGGCTTGACCAAAAAGCTTTTGACCGAACTTATATTGCATACTCATGACCATGTTATCGCCATCGCGCTTGCCTTGCCCTGATGTTTCAAAACCAGCAAACATGGCTTCAGCTTCCTGTCCTGACAAACTTTTGCCCTGTAATTGCAAAAAGTTATTCATGATTGCAGTCATCATATTTTTATCAAAACTTAAGTCTGCTTGAAAATCCAGTAAGCTCGGCACCATTTTAATAAAAGACTCCATTGAGGCATGGTGACCCGGCATGACTTTCCCCACGACATTTGCAGAGGCTTTACCTCCACCAATACTGATCGAGTTATCTTTAGACTCAAAATCAAAACCTTGGCTTGCGATAGCTAAGAAAGCTTGAGTCATTTCTTCACTTGATTCACCCACTGCATCACATGAATTTTCCACCTGATGCAAAAGTTCACTAAATGCACGAACTTTATCTAGATTAACTTTATGCAATGCCAAATTCAGTGCGAAATCTTTAGTGACCGGTGAACCTGGGAAATCCATCTCATCAGCTTTTAAGTAGCCTTCAAAGTCCACATCATGTTTATTTAGTTCGGTCTCCCAACGCAATTGCATACCACGCATGCCGCCTGAGAACTTTTGATCTAAACGTTTGATAGAAGCCGCTTGGATTTCAACAAAACCATTTTCGAGATTTTTCTGATTTAAACCTTGATTGGTCTTCATCGAAAAATTTTGCACCATGGTTTGCATTGGACCTTCACTCAACCGAACCACAGGTAAATGGATTGAAAGCTCAGATACCTTAGTGGCTTGCCCCGGTAGACTACTGATCCGAATTTGCAATTGGCTGGCATCAGCTTGTACCGTTGCACCTTGTGCAGTCGTTTTAAATGCAGGAATCTGTAGATCTGTTTTACTTTGACCAATCCAATTGACCAACGTTTTTGCCGTTAATTCCGTACCAAAAAGCTTGGCATATTCGGACGTACTTTGTTGTTGAACAATCTTAAAGTTAGAGTTGATATTATAACCTTTCAACCCACGTTGAATCTGATCGGTACCCTTCAATACGATCACTTCTTTGGGTTTACACGGGTCTGTTTTCAGAGTTAATACCCAATCGACCGTTCCGCCCATCAAGCCCATTTGATAATTGCTGTACTTCACATCAACATCTTGTACAGCTGCTGACCAATTATTCTGTGTATAAAATTGGGCAAGAGATTTATCTGCATATAAATTTCCTCCTACCACAGCTGCTGAAAGCACCGCGAAACTGCCAATTCCCCACATCAATTTTGACATGTCTTTCTCATTCTGATTATTCTTTGCGCAGTATACTGAAGAACTCAGTTACATAAGTACACAATTAGAATGATTTTAAATGATTGATTTGGCAGTTTTAATTGATTTTTTGATGGCTATCACTTCAACTATATGCGCCCAGCTTCAAAATAACTTATACGTTTACGATCAAAAGCTGCATATGGATTGCCTTTAAAACTATGAAAATAGTGCTTGGCTTTTAACACGTGAGAGGTGGTATTTTTCATCCATCCTATACGTGGGTCCTTCTCTGCCAGAGTGATGCAATAGGTTTCTTTGCCACGTCGCTTGGTCTGTTGCTTGGCATGAAAAACTAAACTTGCAAATACATCTAGATGTTCAGGATGACATAGTGGACTATGCAGCATTAAATAATCGAAAGTTCCCTGAATTTTTGGCAGTGATAATACACCACGCACACTCGCGTAGGCATTATAAAAAGGCTTCATCAACTTTAATGGACGTGAATAGTCGATCACACGGGTTTGTTTAAAACTCTTTTGATTCCATAATCCGTAGAGTCCGACCAACTGATTGTGCTGATCATAAATTAAATAAAAATCGTCCAGATTTAAGCCTGCCCAAAATGGATTTTGACCATCAACCAACGCATTAAAATCATAGCTAGGTAAAAAATTATAATGGTCTTTCATTTTTAAAATGAAATCATTTGCTTCATCTACACTTTCAGCAGTCAGCGTTTTAAATTGATATTGATTGAAAGCTTTTGGTTTCACTGCTTGTGAAACAGTAAAGGTTCGGATTTCGTCATAAAAATATGGCAACGGAAAACCTGATCTTTCATGATGTAAAATACTAGCAGCGACAGTATTGGCGTTTAAAACCACACTTTCAAAAATCGTATCTTGGGGGATTTCATCGTGGACATAGTCCATTAATAAGCGCATGACTTTAGCACCACGATAAGCTGGATTCATTCTTAAATCGGCAACATAACGCATTAGATCAGGCTGACCATTGATATAACAATAACGCCACCCCAAATTCATCATCGCAATCACGATAGATGGATCGTCCACAGGGACAACCACTTTTAAATCTGGTCGATTATACAGTGCATAGCTAGCAGCTAAATAACTCGGGTGACGCTCATAAGATAAGGTAATGCCATTACTTGGCACACTCTCAGCACTAATTTTCATTAGTTGCTCATCATCTTCTACAGTCGCATTTCGAACCGCAAACTTAGTTTCATTCTTTGAATGATATAGCGCAGTTTCGTCGAACGGTGCATCTAACACATCGATATCCATCTCAATACTCAATTATTTTTGTTTTCATTTTCTTAAGCGGTTCAGGCTTAATATTCCCTTCAATCATGCCATTGTTCATGGCTAGTGTTTTGTAGTAGTCCCAAGCATCTTGTACATGTACCACTTCAGGTTCATCCAACTGCCCTAGATCGCGTGCCAATTCATAATGAAAATTATGTTTAAGCAAACGATCTAGTGCTTGAGCTGATGGTTGTTTGTCTACATTGCCTTCACTGAGTAAAATATAGTGCGGTTTTTTAACCGAACATTGTTCGATACCCAAGATACTAATCGGCAAATAATCCGCTTGTTTAAACTCTGCAAGAACTTTAACTGCAGCATTGTGGTCGAGCTTTTCTCCGACCAAATCTACCGTCATTTTGCGACCTAAAAATTTGAAGCATGGCACTTGCTGATAAAAGTCGGTGACTTCTAATTCATCATCAATCACATAACGAATTAATCCTGAACCTGTCGTGATCACAGGACTAACAATATCACCTATTTTCAGTTGCCAAGATGGCACCACTTTTTGACTGTCTTGCAAAATAAATTCATAAAAATGTGACTGATAACTTAAGGTAAAACGGTTTGCAAATGGAATCGTCACTACGCCTTCAGTTGCCCATAAACCTTTACCTTCAAATGCCACACCTGCAATTCGTTGCTGGAGTTGTACTGCCCACTGCTCTGCGCTCGCTGTATCCCAACTCGAAACCAGACTGAGTTTAGGCCACAGTTTTTTCCACGCCGTTGCTTTGGTCAAATCCAAGTCTTGTAAGCGATAGCATTGTTGACAAGATTTAGGAACTTGCAGAAAACTCAATCCCTCACGTTGCCATTGTCCAGTTTTCAAGACCTGTACAATTTCAGCTTGATGTTCTTGAATGATATCCAACAATTGCAAAGCAAATGTAGGACTCCATACCGAAATCATGCCTAAATGCTTATCTGCAACGAGATACACCGCGGTTGCAAACATGGCATCTTCGGCTGAATTCGCCATCGCAATTTCAGTCGGTACCGACTGGGTAATTTTACTCAACACTCGCTTCGACAGATTAAGCAGCGCACTGTCATCATTCAAATTACTATTTTCTAAAAGCTTTCGCTGGCTTTCAGGCAACCATGAAACCGACCAATAATGCGTTGAATTTTTAAGTTGTGGATGAGTTCGGTATAAATTGGTGAGCCATAACCCAATAGCTTCATCCAATTCATCTAAAAAAGCCTGAGTATAGGGAATGAATTTAATTGCTTCACTCGACCCACTGGTCGGTTGAAAACGGACAATTTTTTCAGGCCCCAAACAATTTTTGCCACTTTGTCTGGATTGTTCAATTTGGCTTTTCCAATTACTATAACGCGATAGCGGATATTTTTTGGAAAATTGCTCATAGCTTAGATTTTGCGAAATGTGCTGCTTTAAAAAATGGCTTAATTTTTTACGTTGCACATTTTCCAGCTGATTTGCCTGCTGTGTATAGCGTTGAAATGCTTTACGGCAGGCAATATTCAAAACTTGATGTGCAGTGGTGAGAAGCAATCCCATTAGGCCACCTTCGAGTCTGAACCTGTCGCAATATGCAATGTACGAGACTTATAACGTAACTTGCTTTCATGTTTACTCACACTGGTGGTCTTGGTTAAGAATCGATTTACATAACGGTATAAATCGCTCCAACGTAATTCACCAATGCACGGTAGTTCAGTTCCATCGACCCACGTTGGGTTCTTATCTTCAAAAAAAGCAATCTTGGTATTGTTTTCGCGCATCTCATGGGTGATTGGCGCAACATCTGCTTTGAGTGGCTGGTAGTCTTCGCCAAAATTCAGAAGACCTGTTTCATGGTTATAGTATTCTGAGAAATATTCTTTACAGTACGATTCGACAAAGTCTTTGAGATGGGCATTTTTCTCACCATAATGTGGATAGTAGCTGTAGTAGTTATTGGCTAAGAGCAGATAAGTTTTAAAGCCTTTAGAGATTAAAATCCAATATACAGGGGTTCTTGGATGACGAAATTTAAAACTAATAATATAACGGAACATTGCTCGAGTTAATGCACGATTCCCCCAATACTCTTTCTCAATAATGGTATCACCACTGAAAAAAGCATGTCGGGCTTTACCATCAACAATAAAGTCACGCTCCATAACCGTCGAGAATCCGACAATTTGATTATTTTTCGGTTCAATAATGAAAAAAACACCGGTTTTTTCTAAGAAGTCGCGTTCAAAAATTTCATAACGGGTATTGGCATAATATTTTTGGTAAATACCATACATGCGTTTGAGTTCTTGAACAGTGATGTCATCTGTACGTTTATATAAACTATAAGGTTCTTTTTTGATCTGCCTAAGCAGTTTAAATTCCATCATAATCATAATTCCCTGTTGCCATTCATTCATGATGAACGAGCGATATTGTTTTTGTTTTACAGAACACAGTCATCTCGTTGGATGTGTGCGGACGTCATATTAGTGGGTGAAAATGATGAAATGCAATGAACTTTACGTATTTAAACGAAAATTACGACAAGCGTAAAATTAAAAAACCCGGCCTAAACCGGGTTTCTGTTTTTACAACTGGATGTAGCAGATTTGTGCTTTTTAGTTGAGTTTTAACTTTTCAAAAGTTAGGTGATCTCCTTCCGCTTGAACGACAATCGTATCGCCCGGTTGGAAAGCACCTGATAAGATTTTCTGTGCCAATGTATTTTCAACTTGTTGTTGGATAGCACGTTTCAGAGGACGTGCGCCATACACAGGGTCAAAACCAGCATCGATAAGTAATTCAAAGGCACTATCTTCAACCGCCAAACTCATATCTTTATCTGCCAAACGTGAACGTAAGCGATCCAACTGAATATCCGCAATGCCACGAATTTGCGCTTTTTGTAAAGAGTGGAAAACCACCAACTCATCAATACGGTTCACAAATTCAGGTCGGAAATGTTCAGATACCGCAGCCATAACCACAGCGCGAACTTCGTCTTTCGACGGGTTTTCACCTAATTCACGAACATCGGTTGAACCTAAGTTCGAGGTCATCACGATCACGGTGTTTTTGAAATCAATCACACGGCCTTGTGAGTCTGTTAATCGACCATCATCCAACACTTGAAGTAAGATGTTAAAGACATCTGGATGTGCTTTTTCAACCTCATCAAACAACACTACACTATAAGGTTTACGACGAACAGCCTCGGTTAACACACCACCTTCTTCATAACCCACATAGCCCGGAGGCGCACCTACTAAACGGCTCACAGAATGCTTTTCCATAAACTCTGACATGTCGATACGAATAATCGCATCATCACTGTCAAATAAGAAATTACCTAAAGCTTTGGTTAACTCAGTTTTACCTACACCTGTAGGCCCAAGAAATAAGAATGAACCACTTGGGCGGTTTGGATCGGATAATCCTGCACGAGAACGACGCACCGCATTCGAAACTGCGACAACAGCTTCATCTTGACCAACTACACGGTTATGTAAGAACTCTTCCATATGTAAGAGTTTTTCACGTTCACCTTGCAACATTTTCGCAACAGGAATACCTGTAGCCGCACTTACCACTTCAGCGATTTCATTTTCTGTGACTTTGGTACGAATCAATTTCGGCTCTTCGTTCACCTCGGCGATTTCTTCTTCATTCAGGCGTTTTTGCAACTCAGGAATAACACCATATTGCAAACGGCTAGCTTCTGCTAAATCACCTTCACGTTGTGCTTTTTCAAAGGCAGTACGTGCTTTATCTAGCTCAATTTGAGCCTGATTCGTGCCGTCAACCAAACGTTTTTCCGCAATC
Source organism: Acinetobacter sp. YH12086 (assembly GCF_013419345.1). Classification (NCBI taxonomy): domain Bacteria; kingdom Pseudomonadati; phylum Pseudomonadota; class Gammaproteobacteria; order Moraxellales; family Moraxellaceae; genus Acinetobacter; species Acinetobacter sp. YH12086. The sequence goes on along the minus strand of NZ_VPAF01000013.1, from coordinate 12,556 downwards.
CACACTTCTTCCAAATCACTATATTCTTTTTGAACTTCAGCAATTTGTTTCTCTAGGTGCTCAACTTCAGCTTTTGAGACTGAATCTGCATCTTTTTTCACCGCTTCTAACTGCATTTTCAATTGAATTAGGCGACGATCTAAACGGTCTAATGGCTCAGGTTTTGAGTCAATTTCCATTTTAATTCGTGATGCTGCTTCATCAATCAAATCAATGGCTTTGTCTGGCAACTGACGGTCTGTGATGTAACGATGCGACATTTTTGCCGCAGCAATAATCGCTGAGTCTAAAATTTGCACACCATGATGGGTTGCATATTTGTCTTTTAGACCACGTAAAATCGCAATAGTGTCTTCCACACTCGGTTCATCAACGATCACTTTTTGGAAACGACGCTCTAGAGCCGCATCTTTCTCGATATATTGACGATATTCATCAAGTGTCGTCGCACCTACACAGCGTAGCTCACCACGCGCTAATGCAGGTTTAAGCATGTTACCAGCATCCATTGCACCATCACCTTTACCTGCGCCAACAAGCGTATGTAATTCGTCAATGAAGAGAATGATCTCGCCATCATATTTGGCTAAATCTTTTAGAACGGCTTTAAGACGTTCTTCGAATTCACCACGGTATTTTGCACCTGCAAGCAATGAACCTAGGTCAAGTGAAAGTACACGTTTACCTTTCAGACTTTCAGGAACTTCGCCATTGACGATACGCTGTGCTAAGCCCTCAACGATTGCTGTTTTACCCACACCCGGCTCACCAATCAATACCGGGTTGTTTTTGCTACGACGTGATAAAACTTGAATGGTACGACGAATCTCTTCGTCACGACCAATAACTGGATCTAACTTGCCTTCTAATGCACGTGCATTGAGGTCTAAGGTATATTTGTTGAGTGAATCACGTTGATCTTCGTGGTTATTACTCATGACTTGTTCACCGCCTCGTATTTGTTCAATTGCATTGCGTAATTTATCTGTCGTTACGCCTACACTATTTAATAAGGTTTTGGTTTTACCCGTTTCAGCTAAACCGAGAATCACCCAATCTGTAGAAAGAAACTCATCTCCAGCTTTTTGAGCAAAACTGTCAGCTAAATTCAGCGCCTTGACTGCTTCAGGATTTAGGTTGATGTCCCCTGTCGGCGTCGCAATGGTGGCGGTATCCTGTAGGGCTTGCTGAAGCTTGGTTTTTAACTCAGGAAGATTAGCACCTGCCTGTTGTAACAAGTTTTGGTTCGACGGCTCTTCAAGCAATGTCGAAAGAATATGGATTCCTTCAATGGCTGTATGGTCTTTCCCCATTGCTAAAGATTGGGCATCGGATAATGCTTGCTGCAAACGGTTTGTGAATTTTTCGAATCGCATTCTTGTTATTCCTCACAACAAATTCTGTACTTGAAGCATATATGGGAGTCATATTTAAAATTTCAAATACATTTTTTAAATATTTTTCAATGAGTTAATTTTAAGATAAAGATAAATCTCAATTATAATATTGGTATAAATAGAATACTTTTCAAGTCATTTATTGAAGAATTTAGTACTTTATTATGTTGTTTAAATACATATGTATTTTTAGGCAATTTTCTTGTCAACTCAACTGACTTTCTGACAATAAAATTCAATGATTTTCCACTAGCTTAAATCACGTAAATGTCAAAAAAGCCCACATTTACATGCAGGCTTTTACATAATCCACTGAAAAGTTCAGCTTAAGGTGCAGGATTTGGCTGCTGGCGATGAATATCTTCAATCCCTTTTAAAATGTCTTCTGATAGATTCACATCAAACGCATCAATATTTTCTTTCAACTGATCTAGATTTGTCGCACCAATGATTGTACTGGTGACAAAAAATTGCTGCTTAATAAATGCAAGTGCTAACTGTGTCAACGTTAAACCATGCTGTTCAGCCAATTGTGCATATTGTTCTGTTGCCCATTCACTCTCCGCATTTGAATAGCGGCTAAAGCGTGAAAATAGTGTCACTCGAGCATTGGCAGGACGTGCACCATGACGGAATTTACCTGTTAGATAACCAAATGCTAAAGGTGAATATGCCAATAAGCCCACGCCTTCGTAATGTGCAATTTCAGATAAACCGATTTCATAAGTACGATTCAACAAACTATATGGATTTTGCACACTGACAATTTTTTCTAAACCATGCTTTTCTGCAAGTTGTAGGAATTTCAACGTTCCCCATGGCGTTTCATTAGATAGTCCAATTGAGCGAATTCGACCTTTTTTCACCTCATGACTTAAAGCAACTAATGTTTCTTCTAAATTGGTAATAGTTTGCGTACTGTTTGCTTCGGCATTGCCATAACCCAATTTACCGAAAAAGTTGGTTGGACGTTGCGGCCAATGCAACTGGTATAAGTCAAGATAATCTGTTTGTAAGCGCAGAAGAGAATGATCCAGTGCAGACTCAATTTCCGAAGCAATAAATTTAGTTTGCCCGTCACGAATATGACTACCGCCTTGTGACGGTCCTGCAATTTTTGAAGCTAAGATTATTTTATCGCGGCCACCGCGAGCTGCAATCCAGTTACCTATAATAGTTTCAGTCGAACCTTGGGTTTCAGGTTTCGGCGGGACAGGATACATTTCTGCAGTATCCCAAAAGTTAAGACCACGCTCTAAAGCATAATCCAGTTGCTCGAAAGCTTCTGCTTGGGTGTTTTGTTCACCAAACGTCATGGTGCCTAAACAAATTTCTGGAACTAATATGCCTGTATGTGCCAATGGTTTAAATTGCATGCCGCAAATTCCCTCTTTATTTTAAATATCAATATATAAGTCACGAAGTAGCTTACATAAGATATCGGCTTTGTTTAAATCATAATTTTCTGTTTATTTGTCAAAAAATGTGAGAAAGGTTGCTTCCGCTATAATAGTGAGAAATGAATGGACATAAAAAAAGCAAACCCCTGAGTTTGCTTTTTTTAGATTCGGAAGACTGATTATTCTTCGTCGTCGAAATCGTCAGAAGCCAATTGGCTTTTCTCTTCAAGCGATGCATCAAAAATTAGAATCGCTTTACCATCAGTTTCAATCATGCCTTGCTCTTCAAGTGTTTTTAGAACACGACCAACCATTTCACGGGAACAACCCACGATACGACCAATCTCTTGACGAGTAATACGAATCTGACGACCATTCGGCAAAATCATTGCCTCTGGTTGTGAAGATAAATCAATTAAGCAACGTGCAATTCGACCTGATACGTCAATAAACGCAAGGTCAGTTACTTTACGCGTCGTATTTTTAAGACGGCGTACAAGCTGTGCAAATACCGCATAACTTAAGTCTGGGTATTGTTTACTTAATTCATGAAAGTTTTCATAGGTAATCTCAGCAATTTCACATACATCTCGCGTACGCACTTCTGCAGTACGCTGTGCATTTGCTTCGAATAGACCCATTTCCCCAAAAAAGTCACCCGCATTTAAGTACGCAACCACAATTTCACGCTCATCATCTTCACGTAAAATGATAGATACTGAACCCTTAAGAATTAAATACAAAGATTTAGATTCTGAGCCCGCATCAATGATTGTTGTACGTTTTGGGTAACGATTGATATATGCACGTTTTAATAATGCCTTCACCGACTCAGGTAACTGCCCCGGAGATAGCGCATCTGTGCTAAGTTGTGAAAAGTTTGAAGTCATGCTAACAGTTTCCGAATATGGATAATTTATAGATCGCACAAGACCTAAAGTGAACTTGTCACACGTAAGAGTTGAAATTCCTTATCAACTCAATTTATGTTAGTGTACAGGTACTGCGTAAATTTATAGCTTTTTTTAGGGACTTGCAATGCAAACTAGTGTTCATTGGCTAGAGAATGTTGCTTTTGAAGCAAAAACTCAAAGTGGTCACACTGTTATGATGGATGGATCACAAGAATATGGCGGTGAAAACCGTGGTCCGCGCCCAATGGAACTGATTTTAACAGGACTTGGTGGTTGTGCATCTTTCGATATTGTGACGATTTTAAAGAAAGCACGCCAAGACATTACTGATGTTCGTTGTGAATTAAATGCAGAACGTGCCGACACTATTCCTGCTGTATTCACTAAAATTCATTTGCACTTTGTAGTCACTGGTCATGGCGTGAAGGAAAAGCAAGTTGCAAAAGCGGTTGAACTTTCTGCTGAAAAATACTGTTCTGCGAGCAAAATGCTGATGGATGGTGGTGTAGAAATTACCCATGACTTCGAAATTTTAGAAACTGAAGATGCATAATTTATTTGTTCAATTAAGAGCCGCATAGAATGCGGCTTTTTTGTTTCAAATAATCCGCTATAGCATACATTGTATAAAGCACTGCTATATAGTCATAAACGCAGAAATATGAGCCAAAGAAGTTTGGCTTAATCACTTAAACAATCAATATCCAAATTGATGTATTTGCACATAGATGCATTTACATCCAATTCCATCTCATGATGAATTTACGACTCTCCCCCTATGAGTCTATATTAGGCTAAATTACGATTGGAAACGATCGCGGTTAATACCTTTCATATAAGTAGATTTGATTCAACTATAGTCTTAATAACACTTTAATTAGGGTGTGTTGACACTTTTAGCTATAAAAAATAGCGAAGTAGTAAAATCAAATCGCCAAACCCAATTTTACTATTCGCTATGCCTCGTACCATGCTGACAGATCAACACTGGCAAAAGTTGAAAGTTATTCTGCGTAATTTATCCATTCACCACAACTCAAATTTACGCAATTTTATTGAAGCTATTCTCTATAGAATTAGAACAGGCTGTCCGTGGCGAGATCTTCCTTCTTGTTTTGGTCATTCAAACTCTATTTTCAAACGTTTTAATCGTTGGTCAAGCAGCGGTAAGTTACTTAGATTATTCAAATTACTAGCCTTATGCCCCGATATGGAGTGGATTTTTATTGATGGCTCTCATGTACGTGCTTATCAACATTCTGCCGGCATAGCGAATCAATCTATTTCTAAAAGTGTAGGAGGAAACTTCTCAAAAATACATTTGATTGTTGATGCACATGGCAATCCTATTGATTTCATGATTACCGATGGAACCACACATGATGTTAAAGTTGCACCTGATTTAATATCAACATTAGATTTAAAAGAGACAAAAGTGGTATGCGCAGATAAAGGCTATGATTCAGAACCACTGCGTGAACAGATCAGGAAAACAAGGACCAAAGCGAATATACCAAGGAAAATGAATAGCAAAATCGAACAATGACCATATGGACTGGTATTTATATAAAATCAGGCATTTAGTTGAAAATATGTTTTGCAGATTAAAGCAATTTAGAGGAATAGCTACTCGATATGACAAGCTCAAAAGGAATTATCAAAGTTCTGTTGCTTTAGCCTGTATATTTTTATGGCTACCTTTATAGGGTTAATTATGAACAGTAAATGTCAACAGACCCTAATAATTTCAGATAAAAAAAAGCAGAATCATTTTGATTCTGCTTTTGAATTTGGTAGGTATATCCACTACCAAATATTTACTCAAAGCATTGTTTTTATTGAATTTATATAAAAATATTTATTCTATGATACATACTGTGATACAAAATAAAACGTCCTAAATCAGTTTTTGTTACTTATTCAACATGGTAATAAGCTTAATCGCTTCTTGCTTGAAATCTTTAAGATCACATACATCGGGGTTGGGTAATCTTGGAAATAGTGCTTTTAACGCATATTCACTACTCAACCCTAACACATCCTCATCTAGCTTATAGACATGATAACTCAAATCAGTAGCAATCAGGGGCAATTGATCAAGCAAGTCCTCAATGTTCTCTGCACTGTAAAAATCCTCTTCTCCCTCTGAACTTCGAATTTTTCCACTTGTAACATGAGCATGGTAGAAAAGCGTATTATTTTCTATTTCTTCATCATCTATGGTGAGATTAACGAATAAGAAAGAATCATTATCTTCATATGCCACCCCTATCATGTATGCATTGAAATCACTTAAAGCATTATTTTTATCAAGTATATAGTCAAACGCATCTTTTAACTTCATTGTGTTTCCTTATCCAATCATATTGAATTATATTAATCTAAAAATTTTAATTTTTGATGGTGATAGCTTCTAAAGTATTGTAATTTAAAATTATAGTCTAGACTTTAAGGGAGTAATCATGGGGTACATTGTAAAGCTATTAGAATCAGGAAATTATTTTGTTGGTGATGAAGGAGAAATCGTCACAACTTCCTCTAGAGAAGAAGCAATTTCTGAAGGGCAATTCGAGGCATATGAAGAAGCAAAAGAAACCGCAGAAGATTGGTGTGGACAAATGGTACTAGGCGTAGATTACATCATTGAATCAGTCTAAGAATTATGGAGTGGAAATGAAAGACGAAGAATTAAGAAAACTTTATACAATCGAAGCTTTTTTGAGACATGGTGATCTACCTAAACCTATGCGTGATGATTGGACACCTAGTTTTGGACTTGATCAAGGCAAATATGGCATTAAAGATGAGGATAAAGCTCATGCTTATATCAGCCTAAATGGAAAACTTAAAAAAAGTAAATGTGAGTTTATTGAAGATAAAAATTTAGCTCAAAAATTCCTAAAGCATGTAGAGCCAAAACTGAAAAAACTGTATCCGAGTATAAGTATCAATGTAAGAAATGTTGAATCAAGCGAACTAGACTATAGGAGAAAGAAAGCTCTAGAGGAAGCAAAATTGAATAGTGTTAAGCTTATAGAATCATTAGAATAGAAATTATTAAAACCCTTTTACAACATATAGCATTTAGGATAACACAATGGCAATTAACACATCACTTGAAGGGAGATTGAGAAATACTACTCTGCCATACAATCAATGTTTAATGCCATTATTTGAAGCCGTAGTGAATTCAATACACTCTATAGATGAATGCACAAATAATATCAATCCTTCTATAAAAATTTATATTGAACGCAATATACAACATACCCTAGAACAAGACAGCGCTACTGAAAACAATTCACCTATTTATGGGTTTACAATCATTGATAATGGTATTGGATTCAATGAGGCTAATATGAACTCATTTGAAACGTTAGACAGTGAATATAAAGCAAAAAAAGGATGTCGAGGTGTAGGTCGTCTAATGTGGCTAAAAGCCTTCACAAATGTATCTATTGAAAGTAATTTTATAGATTCAAAAAATGAAGCACAAAAGAGAAAGTTTAGCTTCAATAAGAAAAATGGTATTTATCTTTCATCAATAAATGCAATAGATAAAACAGAAGGTCTGTCAACGACCATCAAACTTGAAAATTTTATTGATAAATATGAAAAAAGATCACCTAAGTCCTGTAGTGCAATAGCTAACAATATATTAGAACATTGTTTGTGGTATTTTGTCAGAGAAGGTGGTGCTCCAAATATAACAGTCTATGATCAAAATGAAATAATTAATTTAAATGACTTATTTGATGCTCAAATGTTTGAATCTGCATCACCAGAAAGCTTTGAAGTCTCAGGCACTAAATTTGAACTTCTACACATTAAATTGAAATCAAAAACTCGCCCACCTTGTATTGCTTGGTGTGCTGCTGGGCGAGTTGTTAAAGAAGAAAATCTTATAGGTAAAATTGCAGGTTTACATGGAAAAATTCAACATACCAATGGTGACTTTACATACTGTTGCTATCTAACATCTACATATCTCGATGAAATTGTCAGACCCGAACGAATAGATTTCAACATTGATCAGGACGAAACCGATTTATACTCCAATGCTATAAATGAAGGTCAAATTCGTGAAATTGTACATTCTAAGATAGCTACTCATCTCAATGAGTTTTTAATTCAGTATAAAGAATTAGGTCGTCAAAGAGTGCACAACTATGTTGCAACTAAAGCTCCTCGCTATAAATCAATTTTAAAATATATTCCGAATGAAGTTTTTTTCGTTAATCCAGAAATTTCTGATAAAGAATTAGATCTGCTTTTACATAAATATTTGACTGATATTGAAAGCCAACTTCTTTCTCAAGGACATGATCTTATTGAAGATGTGGATAAACAAGAGAAAGACATTCAATCTCGAATTACTGATTATATGCAAAAGGTAGATGATATAAAGAAATCTGACCTAGCTGGTTATGTTTGCAACCGTAAAGTAGTTTTAGACATTCTTGAAAAAGCAATACAACGGGGAGCTGATGGTAAGTATTCAAGAGAGGATTTAATCCATCAACTTATAATGCCTATGCGTCAAACTTCCGAAGATATTGGTTTAGATAAATGTAATCTATGGCTAATAGATGAGAGATTAGCTTTCCATGATTATTTGGCTTCAGATAAAACATTATCCTCAATGCCTATTACAGACTCAAATGAAAATAAAGAACCTGATATTTGTGCATTGAATGTATATGACGAACCCCTTCTTATATCAGAAGGTAAAAAACTACCTTTAGCATCACTAACAATTGTCGAAATTAAACGCCCTATGCGTAATGATGTCAAAAGTGGCGAAGATAAAGATCCTGTAGAGCAAGTATTTGGTTATTTACGTCGTATAAGAAATGGGAAAGCTACTACCGCTACAGGAAGACCTATTCCTGACTCTAAAGATGTGCCAGGTTATTGTTATGTAATCTGTGATTTGACACCAAGTATGAGTGACAGATGTAAAGAAATCCATGACCTTACTGAAACCTCCGACAAGATGGGTTTTTTTGGTTATAAGAAAAATTTGAACTGCTATATTGAGGTTATTTCTTTTGATCGATTAGTTAATTCTGCAAAAGAACGGAATAGAGCTTTCTTCGATAAACTAGGTTTACCATGCAATTAAATAATGATTTAAATAATATGCAAATCTACTGTGATGAATCAGGTTTTACAGGAAATAGGTTATTAGATGCAGATCAGCCAATTTTTACATTTGCATCTGTAGCCTCAAATGAAGAAGAAGCTCAATTTATTGTAGAAAAAATCATCAAGGATTATGGAATTCAAAATGGTGAAATTAAATCGGGAAATTTAGTAAAAAATCCGAAAGGTTTAAGAGCACTTGATGAGATCCTAGAAATCTTAGATGGAAGATATAAGATATGCATTTGTGACAAAAAATATACTATCGCTGGTAAATTCTTTGAATATATTTTTGAACCTGCTCTAGCAGACAAAAATTCTATTTTTTATGGAATGAATTTTCACAGATTTATTACTAATTATCTTCATTTAAAATTAATTACTCAAGATAAATCAGCCGAAGTTATTTTTGAAGAATTTTATAAGGTTATGAAAGAAGGAGTAGATACGCCTACAAAATCTTTATTTCAAATAATTAACAACCAATCAGATCCAGTTTTAGATCAAATTCAAAAGTTTGCTCATTATAATAAAGACTCCTTTTTATATGAAATGGATGGTTATTTGGGAGAAGGTTCAGGAAAATGGATTCTAGATATCACAACTACATGCTTATTTAGTAGTTTAGGCAAGTGGGGACAGAAAATTGATATATTGGATGTTTATTGTGATTCCTCAAAGCCATTAAATGCCAATCAAGAAATTTTTAATAGCATGGTTGGAAGAACTGAGAGAAAATCTCAAATTTATGAACAATTCAATCTAGAACAACCTCTTACATTTAATTTAAAACAACCTATACAAATGGTAGATTCTAAAAGTTTTTATGGCATTCAATTAGCAGATGCTATTGCAGGTAGCTTTAATTATGCATATAAAAACATTAAAGATAAACAAAATACATTTGCCGTAAAATGGATGAACAAAATCTTTCAAGATGAAAGTATTTTAGCAACTTATTTAGGCGGTGATTATGGATATGCCAATATTGAAAACGCTAGTGTCATGTTGAACTGGCTAACTCTAAATCATATAGTCCAAAAGTGTGATAAGGGATTACCAATTCTAGATAATATTAGTAATGAGATTCTTTATCTAAGACAGCAGATTTTATTAAATCCACCTCCAAATGTAAGAGTGTGGAATATATAAATGTAGAGTGTAAAATCTTATAAAAATCTTGTTAATAAAACTTACAGAAGCCACTAATTATAGTGGCTCACCTAAATCATTTAATTTTTTTAATAATTCATTATAAAAGAGCATTATCTTTGAATTTTTCAGCTACATAATCCATTGCCTCATGTTTAGATGAGTAGATATGCTTACCAATAAACTCTAGTCCTTCATGCGATTCTTGGTCAATCACAACAGCAATCACAGTTGGAGTTTTAATCATTGTTGTCCATTCTTCGATTGCATAATATTCCTGTTCATCCTGTCCACGCATCTTATATAACTCTAAGATGGTTTTACCTTGATTAAGATAAATAAAGTCGTGGTACAGAACGCTAAGTGTATTGTTCATAATTTCTTCATAGCCTTGAGCTACAGTTGTTTCATAATTGGCATCAGTTTTTGAAATTAGCATGTAAAACCCTAATATTATTTTAAAAAAGGATAAGTATTATATGTTATGTGATATATTTATTTCTATTTTTCATGTCTCAATTGATATCTTTTTATCAATCAAAACGTGAAATTAGACTATACCCAGTAAATAAATACTTATCATCCTGAAATTCATCTTATTAGCTCTAAGATAGATATTAAATAGTAGGACTATTATTAAATTTAAAATTTATTAGGTATCTAATAATTAAATTTTCTTAAAAGCCAACCGATCATCAAATAATAAAATAACTAAATATTAAAGGATTAACAAATGAAGAAATTGCTAAAGCTGTTGAGTGTGGAATTGCAACAGTCTATAGAGTACTAAAAAAATAGTTAAAAAAAGCGATACTCAAAGTATTGCTTTAAAATATTATATCTAGTTAAAATTTATTTTTTGATTCCACCATGTTTCTATTGCAACAGCATCAAAATATACTGGGGATTGTCTATTCACACCCTCTTTATATGGCTTAGGAAATAGATTATCGTTTTTTATAAGTTTATCTAATTTATCACTCTTTATCGACAAAATATGGCATACTTCTTTTTTTGTTAATCTTAATTTTTTCATTTTTATTATTCTCCCCAATATCTAAATTTTTCATAAAATGCATTTCCTTTATTTCTGCATGTGTCGAATTATTTTTATTTTCTAATTTGTTTTTATTATTTAATTTTTTATACATTTTTATTCTTCTTAATTAAATCAATATCTATCCCGTACTCTGTATAAAATTTCATTCTTTTATTATGTATTGTCGATCTACTATAATAATCTTCTATACAACATCCCTCTACTAATAATGTATAAAATTTCCTGTCATTTTTATCTAAAATATCAAGAACTTTCTCTCTTTTATCTTGATCAGGTAAGCGTAGTCTTGAAAATTTTTCCTTAAACAAATTATTTACATAGGATTTGTTTCCCCACTGGTATCCGTATGATAAATGCCATTCTTTAAGTTGATCATTATGTACACTAGCCTCTGCTCTTATCATTCTTTCAGCTAATTCAAACAGCTTAGGATCAGTGCTAAATCTTTGTAATTTGTCTTTTAATTCAGTCCCTTTATGGTAATAGCACATCGACCATCTTGTTTTACTTTTTTTACCAAAATATGCACCATTTGGATATTTCTCTTTCGCCTTATTTGGAAAGTAACCAATACGTTGAATGTGGTCTAAATATCTTAATGAACGATCCTTGTTTTCAAATATCAAATCTCTTTTAACATCAGCTTTATAAACTCTATAATCACCTTCAATAATTCTCTGAATTTGTGCTGATGTAGCATGAACTAAATTCATAGTTTGCAATACTTGTATAAACTCATAAACCAATTTAATTAAGTCTCTTTCACCAAGAATATTCTCATTTTTCAACCACTTATAAATATTACCACTTACATTAATACAACTACTACTCAATGATGTGATTTTAATATTTTTTCCATCCTCAGAGCTTAACCATTTTGGCTTATTTTTAAGCACAACATCATTATCTGAAATATTTTTTAATTCATTCAAATTTTTTAAATAATTTTTTGAATAAATATAAGTTCCATCTGAAAGTTTTTCTGCATCATGATCTACATATAAATTCACCTCAAGCATATCGATTTCAAAATTTTTCTCTAGCATAAATTTTCCTTTTGTTAATTTTTTAATAAAAAATATTTAAGAAAACATTTATATAATAGAAATTAAAAAGACAAAATAAACTACGTAAAAATTTTAAAAATAATTTTTCAAAAAAAAATAGAAAATAAAATAATTTTTAGGATTATGAAAAAAAATAAATTCATCAATATAGTTAGATGAAAAAAATTTAAAAGATTTTTTTAATTTATAAATTATATTTTTTTAACTTTAATACAAATATGGTCTTAATATATAATATATCTTATTATAGCACTTTATTACTAAAAAATCAAATTTATACTAATGAATTAAATAGGGCGAATTCAAACATGAGGTGCGACAGTTTGAAAAGTCTTATGATAATCAACAAGCTGAGCAAATTTCTCTAATGGTGTAAGCCAATCTAACGCTTTTCTAGGACGAGTATTCAGTGACATGGCAA
>NZ_VPAF01000012.1:0-89211 GCF_013419345.1 Acinetobacter sp. YH12086 | reverse complement strand
CTGATGCTCAAGCGGCGAAAGATGCAGCGCAAGCAGCGGTAGATGGCATTGTTGCTGACTTCCCAGCAGAAGCAGCTGATTTCCAAACGCGAATTGATGCGTTAACGGATATCGTGATTCCAGCGGTGACGGACAGCAACAACAACGGTGTAAACGATGCAATTGATGCGGTAGAAGACTTGGTTGCAGCAGCTGAAGCAGCCTATGCAGCAGCGGATCAAGCGCTAGCAGATGCGATTGCAGACAATGCTGTGAGCCAAGCAGAGGTTGATGCATTAACGCAAGACTTAGCTGATGCTCAAGCGGCGAAAGATGCAGCGCAAGCAGCGGTAGATGGCATTGTTGCTGACTTCCCAGCAGAAGCAGCTGATTTCCAAACGCGAATTGATGCGTTAACGGATATCGTGATTCCAGCGGTGAACGATGTAATCGCAATTAATGATGAAGTAGATGCAAATATAAATCTTGAACATCTACCAATCACAACGAATATCACACCAACTTCTAACGTTGCATTTGCTGTGGTTGGCTTACTCGGAGCTAATTTAAATCTTGGTAGTCCATTAACACAATTTACAGTTGAAGAAGGCCACACGCAAAATTTAACTTTTGCTGTAAGCAGTGGAATTAATTTAGGTGTGGGTCAACAACTTAGTATTGTCCTTCAGAAGTATGAAAATAATGAGTGGGTAGCAGTTGGGAATACTCAAGACGAGTATTCATTAATTAACTTAAACTTATTAGGTAATAATTTAGTTGGTACGGTTACGGATCTTCCGGAAGGTCAATACCGTGTTAATCTAGGAATTAATAGTGCTGTAGGATTAAGTATTTTCCCAAGTGTGACAATCAGTGGAACGGATACAGATTTGGGGATCTCAAGTGATACAGCGACAGGTAACGTCCTCACTGGTGATGGCGGTGCGACAGCAGATAATGTATTAGCGGATACTGTTGTAAGTACGATCAAACTAGTTGGTGGGGTAGCGATACCTGTTGATACTGATGGAGTAAATATTCAGGGCCTATACGGAACATTAAATATTAAGGCAGATGGTACCTATACTTATACTGCAAATCCAAAAATTGAAAGTTTGGGTAAAACAGAGGTCTTTGAATACACAATTGCTGATCCAGCAGATACTAATGCGACCAATAACACAGCTCAGCTGACTATCAATATTGGTAGTAACGATGTGACTGGTGTTGTGGCAGCTGAAAATGACATATTCGATTTAGATGTAAATGTTGCGAAGAATGTTTTGTTCAAAGAACATGAGCAAACAGATGTTTCGACTGTAGCCTCAAGCACAGCTACACAAAGTGATTCGGGCACAATTCAATTTACTCTAGGAGATGTAAATAAAGGTACTTTAGGTTTATCTAATGCTTTAGCGACCTCGGCAGCAACCACTACTATTACCTATAGTTTGAAATTGGATGGAGTTGCAATAGCTATTTCTGGTGCACAAGGTACAAACACTTCTAATGTTTATACTGTAGTGAAAACGGCAACACTCTCTACCATTTCGGCCAGTAACTTATTCTCAATTGATTTGAGCAGTTTAGCGGCTGGAAATTATGAGTTAACTTACACTGTGACTAAAGCTGCAGGAAATATACTTGGGGCCGCTACATCAGCATCTCAGGTAACTGCAGTATTGGATGGGACATCCTATACATACAATGGAGAGCATACAGACAGTACATCACAAGTGATCATTACGGGTAATATTTATGCTGATAATGGTGTAGCTACAGATACATTGGATACAACATTTACTAAACTTCTAGTTGGAGGGGTAACTATTGGCTACAATGAATCAACTACATATGAAACAGCTAAAGGTTACTTTGAAGTTAAAGGGAATGGTGATTATACCTATACTGCAAAAGCAGCTGGTGATACGACTAATTTGTCTGCTGATGTAATTAATTACACATTGATTAGCCCAACAGGTGCAACTGATAGTGCTTCTATTACAATTAATCCAGTATTGAATAATTCTGGAGTAGTTCAATATAGTACCAGTGGTGATGATACCTTTAATACAGGTACTGGCGCCGATACTGTAATTTATGACTTGTTGTCAACTGGAACTGCTGGTGGTAATACTAGCCTGTTAGGCAATGATACATGGGCGGATTATAATTTTAATGAAGGCGACGTGTTGGATTTGCGTGGTTTATTCAGTGATACAAGTACTGCACTAACTGATGCAAATATTGGAGGCTTTATTCAAGTTGAACAATCTGGTACTGATGTAAAAGTAAGTATTGATCTAGATGGACCTACATTTGGTGTAAGTAATTACACAGGTCTTGTAATTTTGAAAAATACTGATGTTACTCTGCAAGATCTTTTAGATAGTAATCAACTTATATTCTAATTAAATAGAATTTAAGCAATCAGAAAAGAGCCTCCTCGGAGGCTCTTTTTTATTTTCTTCATAAACACCGCTAGATCCAAATAAAATGTGAAACTCATCAAATTAAAATGAACAACATGTGTATACATCTCAAACGTATGCGATTTTAGTGATTAAATTTATAAAAATAATAAATAAAATCAAGATTATAAAATTGTGAAAGGCACTAAATTACGCTATTTTTTAAGGGTGAAATTTTTGAGATTTTTGCTGTGAATTTAAAGGCAATTTTATGGGTGGGGAGTATTGGATTTGCATTACATGGTTGTACCACCATGCAGAGTTTAAACCCAAATTCATTTAATCATTATGCATCACCACAAGAAGTGATCAATCAAAAAGGGCTAAATAGCTCAAATGGCAAGGCGAAAGAATACGTCTATGATTGGGGACCACAAAACAAAAATATGGAAGCAGAATCGCTCATACCCAAGCAAAATATGAGCAGTTACTGCCAAGCCAAAAATGGCAAATTTATTCAACTGAATAAAAGCAATTTGAACCAAGTCAAAAATGCATGGAGTCGTAAATTATTAGCGACCTATAGCAGTATAAAACAGAGCACAGGTGTGTTTCAGTGTAGTCAGGCAGATGGACAACGTTGGATGGTTGCTATTGAACCCGTTTCAGAGCGTAAATCGAATGAGCGTTCTGAAACCCGCTTAGTGAGTTTGTATACAGCAATTATTGGACCCGAAGAACGTCGCAAAAACTATAATAAACAAGAAGAAACTGTAGCTAAAAAAGCCACACCAAGCAAAGCAAAAGCAACGACAACAAAAAGCAATGCGAAAGAGGAAGCAAAAAAAGAAGTAGAGACTAAAAAAGAAACCAAAGCCAAAGAGCCTGAAAAAAAACCTGTAGTGAAACCAGTTGCAGAAACATCGCAACAGATACAAATGCGCTTATATGTGAATGCACGACGTGACCTGAATGCCGGAAAAAATCAAGTCACCGCTTGTAATAATGCACAGCGCGCTTATAGCTATGGCAAATTAAATGGTGCAAATGCCAATAGAGCCTATGCTGAATCAGGTATGCTCGTTGCAAAATGCTTAACCTCAGTGCCTGCATATAGCAAAAGTTATCCAAACGCCAATGCAAGAGCAAAAGGCATCTTACAAAACTTAGCGACCAACTATAACCATGCAGGGGCAAAAAATATGTTGAATCGTATGAAATAAACTTCAACAGGATAAAAGCCATTTGGGGAAATACGCTTTTATCCTGATCCAATGATGTACTCAGATAAAATTTTAAAAAATAATAAGGAAAAACCATGAGTTCAGTAAATGAAACTTATTTTAATGCACCATTATTTGACCGTGAATTGACAGAAATTTTAGTTGATATCAAGCAAACACCCTTCTTTTTGAATGATCGAGGGCATCCAACATATTTAGCGTCACTTGGGGCGGGGATTCATTTAATTACCGAGTCAACTACCAATGCGAAAATGACGATGGGAAATGGCTACGCGGTTCCTTCTGAAATTTCGACTAAAATTACCAATTGGGGGGAGCAAACGGAGCTTGAATTTGAAGGGCAACACTTCGAGTTTATGCCATTGGTGGCAAGCAAAGAAACCGCGGCAGCTTTTGGTATCACCTTAGTTCAGGCAGGTGAAGCGATTCAGATTCATTCAAATCAAAAACGACTATCAGAAATTCATTATGAATACGGCATGATGGCAGGGCATTATTTGCCTTATGAAAATGCAACATCAAATTTAAATGGCTGTAAAACTTTAACGCCATTTGTCATTACTGATTTAGAACATCATGACTTTCCGCATATTTTTAGCGCGACAGATCAGGATCAATTGCCACTGGTTATCTCAGTGGGACGCTATTTTCCAAATCTAGGTAAGATTTACTTGGCAGATTTATGGGTCAATCCTGGAGATGCTTTATACATTCCTGCGAAACCCAAATATTCGAATCCCGAGTTTATTGACCTACATAATAACCGTAATGCAGCACTTGCCTGTTGGCGAGGTGACAGCAATAAATCGACATTGACTACTCATAGTTTGCTCGATACCCATGGACATTTTTACTGGTATTGGAATAGAAGACCGACGATTCATCCTCTCATCTATGCACCGACTAGCAAAAATGAATAGTTGAGTTACATAGACCAAACAGCAAATACAGCACTTCATGATACAAAGGTGACTCAAGTTTTGGGAGTTTGGTCTATGGCTTACGGTTTATCTAAAAAATTACATCTACGTTTTTCACGACCTGCAGGTTTGGCTTTATTGACGCTCATCATGCTTGGGACGACGCAAGTGAGTTTAGCGAGTCCGACGGTCGATCAGCTCAGTCAATGTTTAGTGAAATCGACCACTGCCGCAGATAAAACCACGGTTTTGCAATGGACTTTTTCTGCCTTGGCGGCGCATCCAGATTTAAAACAATACAGTAATGTCAGCGATGCGCAAAAAACGCAACTCGATAAAAATCTGGCTCAAGTGATGCAGCGAATTTTGGTGGAGCAATGTTCTACGCAAACGCAGGCTGTAATTAAAGCCGACGGTCTACAGGCTGTAGGCGAAAGTTTTCAAGAGCTTGGTAGTATCACGGGGGATGAAATATTAAGGACGCCTGAAATTAAACAACAATTACAAGGCGTACTGCGTTATGTCGATTTGAATAAATTGGTGACCAAATTTTTAACCCCAGAAATTTGGAATAAGTTAGGTGTGGTTCGTTAATTTTATTTTGAGTAAATAAAAAATGCTCCTTTTATACAAGGAGCATTTTTTATGGATTCACCCTAAATGGATGATGATCCAATGCGTTTTAGTTTGGTGACTCAAGCATTAAATGGTAATCGTCGCGCCTAATGCTTTAACAAATTGCGCCATCCACGCAGGGTGAGCAGGCCAAGCAGGAGCAGTAACTAAATGACCGTCGGTCACTGCATCCGTGACGGCAATATCTGCATACTGACCGCCAGCCAGTTTAACTTCGGCGGCACATGCAGGATAAGCGGAACATGTACGGCCTTTCAGTACATTGGCTGCTGCCAAAATTTGCGCACCATGACAAACCGCTGCAATCGGTTTTTTCGCTGCGTCAAATTCGCGTACGATTTCAATCACACGTGCATTCATACGTAAATATTCAGGTGCACGACCACCCGGAATCACTAAGCCGACATAGTTATCTGAGTTAACTGCATCAAAGTCATAGTTAATGGTAAAGTTATGACCGCGTTTTTCGCTATAGGTTTGTTCACCTTCAAAATCATGAATCGCTGTGGCAATGTTGTCACCGGCTTTTTTGTCAGGGCAAACGGCATGAACGGTGTAACCAAGACCAACTAAAAACTGAAAAGGTACCATGGTTTCGTAGTCTTCAGCATAGTCACCTACAAGCATAAGAATTTGTTTTGACATGATGTAACCCTCTGTTGAAATATGATTTATATCAATTTTGCATTTACCTTAGCATATTGAAATGACAGTTTTAAGCAGGCTGTAAATTCTTTAGTTGTATATTTTTATTTAGATTTATAAAAAGTTATGGATGGTTATAGTTCAAATTATGATGAGTCTAGTAGGCTAGCTGTTATCAATTATTAATGACTTTAGTGTTTTTCACAAAGTTTTAAAAAGTTAAATATTTACCTCTCCCTTGCGCAGCACTGCTGCTTATCTCCTAAAAGGAGAGGGGGGATATCCAAAAAATCGTTTAAGTATTTATTCACTTTGAAAGCTCCCTCTCCCATTGGGAGAGGGATAAATCACAGCAAATCAGGATAAAATTTTTCATAGTCTAGATTTGGTTCATGCGTTACTTTCAGCTTGCCTTTAGATCCTGTGACATAGCTATTGATCTCTTTAAGTGGTTTCTCATGCCAACCGATATTGAATGCACAAAACGTATTTTCTTTTTTAAAAAATTCTAGATGACTGTATGGCAAGTGATTGTGAATCCAATATGCAATCTGTTTCCAATTATTTGGGTCTTTTTCAATTAAATCGATGAGTGAGGGAATGATAATACACGCCGTTGCACCGTAGCCTTTTGCGTCAGGATAGTCCCAAATATGGCTTGCAAAGTTTTTTTCATTACTCGCGCAGTTATGTCCTTTTTCGTTGCCAAGTTGGTTGACGCTTGGTGAGCGATAAGCGGAGCGAATGGCAATACGTCCAAACTTTTCTTGTAGAGGTTCGAGCAGTTGTTGGCAGAGTTCTGTGCCTGTTCGAATGGCAATGTCAGGATGGTCGGGGAAGTTTGGTACACCGTACCAATTGGCAATTTCGCTATAGAGGAAATCACGCATAAAAAAAGACTTTGACAGTTGAATAAGTCCTAAGGCTTCGAGTTTGGCGATGGATGATACTTTTTTGATGGTCATGTTGTTTTTGGTGTGAAGTATTTGGATTGATTGTATGGTTAAAAATATGAAAATTAAATATTTACTTCTCCATAACCCTCTTTTTAAAAGTGAGGGAATTTCTATTGCAGAACCTATAACGGTATTAAATTAGTAATGGATGCTCCTTCTCCCATTGGGAGAAGGCGGGGATGAGGGGGGGATAAGTCCTAAGTCTTTGAGTTTGACGATGGAAAATATTTAGTAGGCGTTTATGTATTTAGTGGTAATTATTTAAAGAAAAATTTCTTTAAATTTTTCAAAGTAATAATAGTTTTAAAACTTACAGATTTGTATGTAAACTTGTTAAATAAAGAAAAACTAATGTTAGTATAAGTTATGAAAATACCAGAACAATCTAAAACTATTCTTGATCAAAATAGTTTCAAATGTCCTCATTGTGGGGCTTTTTCACATATGAAGTGGGAAAATTTATTTTTTATTTCATATGATGAAAATGGTTTAGAACACAATATTCCAACTAGAGTTCATCAAGCAAACTGTGCATCATGTAGTCAAAATAATATTTGGTATAATCAAAAAGTTGGAAGCAATTTTCTTAGTCTTATTCCAAGACCTAGTCAGGACTCCGACTTAGTGAGATTATTTCCAATACAAGAAATAAGCAATCAAGATATTCCTGATTATTCACCTGATATGCCAAATGATGTAAAGGTATTATATAAAGAAGCGGCTTTGATCTTTGAATTGTCACCACGTTCTGGTGCCGCTCTTATACGTTTGGCTTTGGAAAAATTATGCGAGCATTTAGGTGTTAAAAAGAAGAATATTAAAGAGTCAATTGAAGAGTTGGCAAAACAACAAATTATTCCATTAAGAGTTGCACAAGCTGCTGATAATATTAGATTGATTGGAAATGCAAATGTACATCCAGGGATTATTGGTGATGAAGTTTTAGAAGATATTAATCCTGCTATTTTTACTTATATTAATTTAATAGTGGATTATGCTATTACAAAACCAAAGGAAATTGATGAAATTAACTCCTTATTTCCAGAACAAAAAAGAGCTTCATTATAAGTATAAAAAACCCGCTCTAAAGCGGGTTTTTTATTTCAAAATCAATTGGTATTAACCAATCAATTTCTTCATTAATTCATTTACTTGTGCAGGGTTGGCTTTACCTTTCGCTGCTTTCATTACTTGACCAACTAAACCGTTGAAAGCTTTCTCTTTACCAGATTTATACTCTTCAACCATCTTCTCGTTAGCAGCAAGTACGTCTTTAATAATCGCTTCAATCGCGCCTGTATCAGTTTCCTGTTTCAAGCCTTTTTCAGCAATAATCTCGTCCGCAGTTTTGCCTTCTTCCCACATAAAGCCGAACACTTGCTTTGCAATCTTACCGTTAATGGTGTTGTCCACAATACGCGCGATCATACCGCCAAGTTTTTCAGCAGATACAGGAGAGTCATGAAGCTCGAAGCCCGCTTTGTTTAAAGCACCTGAGAATTCGCCCATCACCCAGTTTGCAGCCACTTTACCTTGAGCATTACCACCGGCAGCTTTCACGACATCTTCGTAGAACTCTGACATTTCACGAGTCAGTGTCAGAACGTGAGCATCGTACTCAGTCACACCAAAGTCAGCTACGAAACGTGCACGACGTGCGGCAGGAAGCTCAGGCATGGTTGCCTTAATTGCTTCGATTTGTTCGTCTACAATGATCACAGGCAACAAGTCAGGGTCTGGGAAGTAGCGGTAATCGTTCGCTTCTTCTTTAGAACGCATTGAACGTGTTTCCATCTTCACAGGGTCGAATAAACGTGTTTCTTGGTCAATGGTGCCATCCCATTCTAGGATTTCCATTTGACGTTCAATTTCTACGTTAATCGCTTGTTCAATGAAGCGGAATGAGTTGAGGTTTTTCAACTCGCAGCGTGTACCAAACGGTTGACCCGGACGACGTAAAGACACGTTACAGTCTGCACGGAACGAACCTTCTGCCATGTTGCCGTCAGAAATACCTAACCAACGTACAAGGGTGTGAATCGCTTTAATATAAGCAACCGCTTCTTCAACCGAACGCATATCAGGTTCAGATACGATTTCAAGCAGTGGCGTACCTGCACGGTTTAAATCGATACCAGATTGACCTTCAAATTGGTCATGGATTGATTTACCTGCATCTTCCTCAAGGTGAGCACGGGTTACGCCAATGCGCTTTACAGTGCCATCTTCAAGTTGAATGTCGATATGACCCAAGCCCACAATCGGGTTGTCCATTTGGCTGATTTGGTAGCCTTTTGGAGAGTCAGGGTAGAAATAGTTTTTACGTGCAAATACAGACGCTTGGTCGATATAAGCATCGATACCCAAACCAAAGCGAATCGCAAGATCGACCACTTCTTTGTTGAGTACAGGCAATACGCCCGGCATTGCCAAATCTACAAGGCTCGCTTGTGTATTTGGGTCTTGACCAAATGTGGTAGATGAACCTGAGAAAATTTTGGTATTGGTTGCAAGCTGAGTGTGAATCTCGATACCAATAACGACTTCCCAACCATCAATCAGGTTAGATTTTGGTTTAGCAGCGTTCTTAGCCATTATGCATTCTCCTCAGCAATTGCAGCGCGTTGTGTATGCCAATCGGTTGCTTGTTGGTACTGATGCACCACAGACAACAATTGAGATTCTGACCAGTAGTTACCAATCAGCTGCAAGCCAACAGGCAAGTTGTCTTTGTCAAAACCAACAGGCGCGTTAATCGCAGGCAGACCTGCCAAGTTCACAGCGATGGTGTAGATGTCGCCTAAGTACATTTCTACAGGAGACAGGTTTGCACCAATCTTATACGCCGTAGTCGGTGCAGCAGGAGCCGCAATCACGTCTACAGACTCAAATGCTTTTAAGAAGTCTTGTTGAATTAAACGACGTACTTTTTGTGCTTTCACATAATAAGCATCGTAGTAACCCGCAGACAGCGCGTAAGTACCAATCAAGATACGTTGCTGCACTTCTTTACCAAAACCTTCTGAACGTGAACGTTTGTACAAGTCCATTAAGTCCACAGGATTTTCACAGCGGTAACCATAACGTACACCATCAAAACGCTGTAAGTTTGAAGATGCTTCAGCAGGAGCAATCAGGTAATACGTTGGAACATAGGCATCAGTCATGGTCAAATCAATCTCAACCAAGATTGCGCCCATTTCTTCTAACTTTTTCAACGATTCTTCAACACGTGCTTTCACGTCTGCATCTAAACCAGCAACATTGAAGTATTGCTTCGGAATACCGATGCGTAAGCCTTTTACCGATGTACCGTTCAGGTTCGCCACGTAGTTATCGACGTCTTTTTCAACCGAAGTTGAATCTTTCGCATCATGACCTGCCATCACGTTCATGAGGTAAGCACAGTCTTCAGCCGAACGTGCCATCGGGCCGCCTTGGTCTAAAGATGATGCATACGCAATCATACCGAAACGTGAAACACGACCGTAAGTCGGTTTAAGGCCAGTCAAACCGCAGAATGATGCAGGCTGACGGATTGAACCGCCTGTATCTGTGCCTGTTGCGAACGGAGCAAGATCAGCAGCTACCGCAGCAGCAGAACCGCCTGAAGAACCACCCGGAACATGGTTTAAGTTCCAAGGGTTTGCTGTTGCGCCATAAAATGAATTTTCAGAGGTTGAACCCATGGCGAATTCATCCATGTTCACTTTACCTAAAGTGACAAGGCCCGCAGCTTTACCTTTCGCTACAACGGTCGCGTCGTAAGGAGAGATAAAATTGTCCAGCATTTTAGAACCAGCAGTGGTTTTAATGCCTTGGGTACAGAAAATATCTTTATGTGCAATTGGTACACCAGTCAACGCAGTTGCATTGCCTGCTTTAATTGCAGCATCAGCCGCATCTGCTTGCGCAAGTGCTTGTTCAGCTGTCACGGTCACGTATGACTTGACTTGAGCATCGATTTTTTCAATGCGTTTTAAATAGTGTTCGGTCAATTCGCGTGAAGAAAATTTAGCGCCAGCCAAACCTTCAGACAATTCACGAATTGATAAGCGATGTAAATCTGTCATGAGAAATATTTCTTTACGTTTAATTTGAAAAAATGTTGATCTGAATAAAAATTACTCAATCACACGCGGAACAAGGTACAAGCCATCCTGTACGGCAGGAGCAACTGCTTGATATGCTTCGCGATGATTGGTCTCAGATACCACGTCTTCACGTAAGGGCTGTGGATTGTCGAATGGACTTTTTAGTGGTTCAACACCGTCAGTATCGATGCCTTTCAGGGTTTCCATCATGCCTAAAATTTTATTTAAACTTTGAGCATAGTCAGCAGATTGCGCTTCATCTAGCGACAATCGAGCCAGATGGGCAATCGCTGAAACTGTTTGTGCATTTAGATCTGCAGAATGCTGTGCATCCGATGTAGACATAACATTACCTAATCAGTATTAAAAAAATTCAAAATATCGTGGCTTATAATAAGCGATTGACTTGTTCAAATCATCACATTTAGTTAAAGTTGCCACCTTGCGTCCATATAAAAGTTTAACTGAGAACGTCCCCGTGATTCTAAAACGACTAATTGGCTTGTTTTCGCCGGATCTTGCCATTGATTTAGGCACTGCAAATACACTTATCTATGCGCCAGGACGAGGCATTATATTAAATGAACCGACGGTGGTGGCAATTCGCCACAGTGGTTCACAAAAAATCGTTGCCGCAGTAGGTCTTGACGCGAAGCAAATGCTAGGTCGTACACCTGCAAATATTTCTGCGATTCGCCCAATGAAAGATGGTGTGATTGCAGATTTTGAAGTCACTGAAACGATGTTGAATCAATTCATTGGCAAAGTGCACGAAAAACGTTTGTTCCCACCTGCACCGCGTGTCGTGGTGTGTGTGCCATGTAAATCGACGTTGGTGGAACGCCGTGCAATCCGTGAAGCTGTATACAATGCAGGTGCACGTGAAGTTCGCTTAATTGAAGAGCCAATGGCTGCTGCAATTGGTGCAGGTATGCCTGTTGAGCAAGCTTGTGGTTCGATGGTTGTCGATGTTGGTGGTGGTACAACTGAAATCGCGATCATTTCACTTCAAGGTTGTGTCTATGCAGACTCACTACGTATCGGTGGTGATGTATTTGATGAACAAATCATTAACTACGTGCGTAAAGCACATGGTTGTGTGATTGGTGAAACCACTGCAGAAAACATCAAAAAAGAAGTTGGTATGGCGCTTCCAGAAGAAGGTGCAAAACCTTTGGAAATCGAAGTCCGTGGTCGTAACTTGGCTGAAGGTGTACCTCGTGCGATTACCGTAACTTCTGATGAAGTGACTCAAGCGATTTCTGATCCACTGCAAAACATTGTGGCTGCGGTTAAATCTGCACTAGAGCAAACGCCACCTGAGTTGTCTTCAGACATCGCAGAACGCGGTATTGTGTTGACTGGTGGCGGTGCATTACTTCGCAATCTTGATAAGCTTCTTGCAAAAGAAACAGGTCTTCCTGTCGTAGTTGCAGAAGATCCACTATCATGTGTTACACGTGGTGGCGGTAAGGTTCTCGAATTCTTCGATAACCCTAATCATGACATGTTATTTGTAGGCTAAGAAAAGGACTCGGCGGGTGCAAACGCAACTGTTTTCAAGACAACCGCCATCTTTTCGCTCATTTATCATTGCGGTGATTACATGCTTGGTGGTGCTTTTCTTTGATTGGCGCATGCCACATGTAATTCAACCGGCCAGAGACGTCTTGTATGCGGCATATAATCCAATTTATGCACTAGCAAGCTATCCAGTGTTATCGCGAGAATGGCTGAATCAACAAACCAAGTCTGAAGCTCAATTACGTCGTGAAAATACCGCGATGCAAGCAGAGTTAATTCAGGCTCAAGTCCGTTTACAGAAACTTTCTGAACTTTCTGCTGAAAATACTCGACTGCGTGGACTGCTCGATACGCCACTCATCATTGATGGTCGTATGGAGATTGCCGAAGTCATTGGTACTGATGCTGATCCCTTACGTCATATTATTGTGATTAACCGTGGAGCCAGCAGTCAGCTTAAAGTGGGACAAACTGTACTCGATGACAAGGGTATTATGGGGCAAATTATCAATGTTTACCCGCATAGTAGCCGTGTCATGTTGCTCTCAGACAAAGAGCACTCTTTATCCGTGCGGATGGAGCATACCGGTATGCGCGCAATCGTTACGGGTACAGGTGACTTAGGTCGACTTAAGATGGAATACGTGCCAACCAGTGCCAATATCAAAGTCGGTGAAAAAGTCTATAGCTCAGGGCTAGGGGCACATTTCCCAGCAGGATATTTGGTGGGGACAGTGTCGAAAGTCAGTCGTCACAATAGCGGTGAATTTGCCCAAATTGATATCAATCCTGCTGCCCAATTGGCAGGTGGTCATCATGTGGTTGTGCTATTTTCCGATTCTTTAGCGATGGAGCAACCGCATGTCACTCGCTAAGCTTAGTCGTCATACAGAGCGCGACCCATTATTTCCGATTATTATTTCCATCATTTTGGCATCCGTGCTGATGGTGTATCCGCTTTCTTATGACCTATCGGGTTGGCGCCCATTATTCATGATGATGATCATGTTATTTTGGGTACTCTGTCAGCCGACATGGTGCGGTGTTTGGTTTGCATTTGCCACAGGTCTCTTTACCGACTTATTGACTGATGCGCCTTTTGGCATGAACGCACTGAGTTTTGTGGTCATTGCATTTGTGACACGCTTTTTAACCCGTGAACGTCGTATCCTCACATTTGGTAATTTATGGATTATTGCTGCAATGGCAATTTTCGCGCATTTACTGTTTGTGTGGATTGTTCAAGTGATGGGTGGGGCACAGTTTTCGTTTGCTCGCCATTGGCAGCCAATTGTAACTAGCTTACTCATTTGGCCAATCATGTATTACTTCCTAAGAAAATGGCGCATATAATTTTAGCTTCGAGTTCTCCTCGACGACGCGAACTATTGCAACAATTAGGTCTGGAATTTGACATTTTCAGTCCAGATATTGATGAGTCCGTGTTGGAAGGAGAACCTGTAGCGGATTATGTAGAGCGTTTAGCTCGTGCCAAAGCTTGCGCAGTACAACAACAATTCCCTGATGCTATCGTTATTGCCGCCGATACCAGTTTAGGCGTAGATGAGCACATTTTAGGAAAACCAGCGTCGAAAGCACATGCTTTTTCTATGTGGGAAATGATCTCTGGACGAAAACATGATGTGTTTTCAGGTGTTTGTGTCAGTACAAAAGATCAAATATACAGTATAGTAGTACGTACACAGGTTGAATTTCAAACGCTGAGTCTAGCTGACATGGAAAGCTACTGGGCAACAGGTGAACCAATCGGCAAGGCGGGAGCCTACGCCATCCAAGGAATTGCTGCGCGCTATATTCCTTGTATTGAAGGGAGCTACAGCAATGTCGTTGGGCTGCCTTTGCATGAAACCGTACAGTTATTACAGACAGTTAAGGCATTAAATTAACTGCTGCAACACAAGAATTTTTATAATGTTTTGAGTTTTGATATGTCTGACGAGTTGTTGATTAATGTCACACCGATGGAATGTCGTGTGGCGTTGATTCAAAACGGTACGGTCAATGAATTATTTGTTGAACGCACTGTGAAGCGTGGGTTAGTGGGCAATATTTATAAAGGGAAAGTTGTTCGCGTGCTTCCGGGTATGCAGGCTGCTTTTATTGATATTGGATTGTCAAGAACGGCTTTTTTACATATCAATGATATGGTCTGGCAGCGCAATCAACCGACCCCGAACGTTTTTGAGCTGTTACAACCGGGGCAAGTACTCACCGTACAAGTGATGAAAGATATGTTGGGTACCAAAGGTGCACGACTATCAACTGATCTTTCTATTCCTTCCCGTTACCTCGTTTTAATGCCATATGGCAGTCATACCGGTGTTTCACAGCGCATTGAGTCTGAAGAAGAACGTGATCGCTTGCGTAGCATGATTGAACACATTCAAAAGGAACACAATTTACCGGGTTCAGTCATCGTTCGTACTGCTGCCGAAGGTATTCCTGAATGTGAAATTGCGCAGGACATGGCTTATTTAGCAAAACTGTGGGAATACATTCAACGTAAACAACGCAGTATTGTTGTGCCTTCATTGATTTTTGAAGAGCTACCTTTACCGCAACGCGTCATCCGTGATTTGGCCAATGAAGATACGTCTAAAATTCAGGTCGATTCACGCGAAGTACATGGCAAATTGCAAGAGTTTGTCCAAGAATTTGTACCAAGTATGCAAAATCGCTTATTGCATTATCCGGGTGAGCGTCCAATTTTTGACTTGTACAATGTCGAAGAAGATATTCAGAAAGCTTTACAGACACGTGTCGCACTTAAGTCTGGCGGCTATCTGATGATCGATCAAACTGAAGCGATGACTACAATTGATGTCAATACGGGCTCCTATGTCGGTGGCCGTTCGCTTGAAGACACTGTGTTTAAAACCAATATGGAAGCCACACAGGTCATCGCACGTCAGCTCCGTCTACGTAACTTGGGCGGGATTATCATTATTGACTTCATTGATATGCAAGAAGCACATCATCGTGAAGAAGTGATGAGCCAGTTTGAGAAAATGCTTGAGCGCGATCATGCAAAAACAAAGATCACTCAAGTGTCTGAGCTGGGTTTGGTGGAAATGACGCGTAAACGCACCCGTGAATCTTTGGAGCATCTCCTTTGTGATTCTTGCCCGACTTGTCAGGGGCGCGGTTATGTGAAAACGGCTGAAACAGTTTGCTATGAAATTTTCCGTGAAATCTTGAGATATGCACGAGCTTATGAGTCACAAAGTGGTTTTACCGTGGTGGCACATCCGTCGGTGATTGACCGATTGTTAACTGCTGAAGCGCCTGCAGTGGCTGATTTAGAGCACTTTATTAGCCGTGTGATCAAGTTCCAAGTGGAAAATTTATATACGCAAGAGCAATACGATATCATTCTGAGCTGAAATTGTAACAGAATATCGTTAAACACTTGTTACAACTGAGATTTTACTTTTGAACTGTTATTTTGAATACTAGACACATCAAATAGCCAAAGCCGTTTTCCCGTAATGAACTTGAAAATGGCTTAGCAAAAAGAGGTGTATTATGGGTGTTAGTAAAACAGTAATGAAAAGTGGTCTTAAAACTGTCGTTGAAGCAAAAGCGATCCATTCAGGTTATATCGTGGATGAGCGTGGTAATGAAGTTCAAATTACAGCGTCTATGATTCGCTCTGCTTGTCATCAGTTACTTAAACAGTGCCGAGCAATTAAAGCTTAAATATTGAAATATAAATAATAATGTAATCCAGAGGGTTAAAGTGCTAACGCGCGATTCTAAATTTTTTAATGCGCTAAAATTTTATAAAGAATGGAAAATAAATTTAATTATCAGTGTGTATCTACAAGTCGTAATTAAACAATAACAACGGATTTGTTCACCTAAATTTTAGCTTATACACATAAATTACTCCAAAAAATTAATCAAAGTTCAAATACTAAAAAAACCGTCTAGATTGTTTAATTTAGACGGGTTTTTAATTTTTGATGGTTCAATCTGCTGATGAACTGATACTAAGTTGTGAAGCAGGCGGTTAGCTAACCGCCTGTAACTTTGGGGAATCTTGATTCACAATAGCTTCAAATCGTTGAATTTCTTCTTCCAAATGCGACAGTAAATTTTGCATTTTTGGCAGTGCATTACGACATGCAGTTAGACCCACTTCAAGCTTATCTAAATAGCTAGTCATAGTGATATTAAGCGCTTGACCATCTAACACTATGGAAGCAGGGTAGAGCGCTTCTAAGCGTGCACCATTCCAATATAACGGCTCTTGTGGGCCGGGAACATTTGAAATCACCAAGTTAAAGGCTTGACGTTTTGGCATAAAGCCTGATGCAATATTTAAACCTGCTGCACTGTAGACAAAAGCACTGTAGTTTAAAATTTGATTCGAGTTCATGCGCTTAAAGCGTTCTTTGGCATTGAGCACACTACGACGCACAATCTTCAACCGTTCTAGAGGATCTTCTTTATGGGTTCCTAGGTTTGCCAAAATCATAGTAATACGGTTAGACATATCTGAATCATCGGTACGAACAGATGCAGGCACCATGGCAATCAATGGCTTTTTAGGTAAAGCATTTTGTGTAATTAAATACTCACGTAATGCACCTGAACAAATTGCGAGCACAATATCGTTAATTGTTACACCAAGTGACTTGGCAATATGTGACAAACGTGAAAATTCAAAAGACTGAGCAGCGAAACGACGTGAAGAACTAACCCGTTGGTTTAATATTGAACTCGGCGCTTGGAAACTAGATACATAATCTGGGTTACGCCCCATATCTTTCATTACAGTTTGTGACAGTTCATATAAAACTCGTGGAGTTGAGTCAAGTTGTCCCTTAATGGTCGATAACAGACCTTTTATACGACTGACTTTAGGCTGCTTCAGGCGTTTTGCACGAGGGCCTTCCACACACCATGGCGGTACAATACTTTTAGCATCTGGGTCATGCGAAAGTGATTTTTCAACTAAACGCATACCTGCAATGCCATCGACCATCGCGTGGTGGATTTTGAAGTACATGGCAAAACGATTGCCTTCAATGCCTTCAATAATATGGCAAGTCCAAAGTGGTTTTGCGCGGTCAATCAGCGCACTGTGTTCTTGAGAAATATAAGTCAAAAGTTCACGAATACGACCGGGATGCGGCAGTGCGATATGGCGGAAGTGATGATCTAAATCAAACTCTTCGTCTTCATCCCAAAAGAAGCCATTGAGTTTATTGTTAAAAGGAGGAATAGGAATGGATTTTGAATTACGAATATCTGCGACTAAATCTTGAATAAAAGTATCAGGTGCATTGTCAGGGATCTGAAATAAAAATAGGCCACCTACGTGCATCGGTTGTTGCCGTTTCTCTAAATTTAAGAATATGAAATCAATAGGATGTAATGGACGCATAGCGTTGATTGCCTCACTGCAATTTCTACAGCTGCTCATGTATGAGTAGCATTGTTAGAATTATTAAATTGTCATTTGCAGTATAGCGTTTTTACGTTGAAATGATACGGAATTATGTGTATCGATGCGTTGAAAAAACCACTGTTGTGCAGTGGTTTTGTGCTCTTTATTTTTTCATGTTGCCTGCGTGTAAGCCGCATTCTTTATGGGTTGCATCTTCCCACCACCAGCGACCTTCACGTTCGTGTTGATTCGGTAAAACAGGTCGAGTACATGGTTCACAGCCAATCGAGATAAAGCCACGTTCGTGTAGTGGATTATATGGAATTTCCATTAGACGGATATAGTTCCATACATCAGCGCTAGACCAGTTTGCCAAAGGATTGTATTTAATTAATTGCTTGCCCGGACCTGAAAAACCTGGGTCAGCTTGTACCACTGGAATTTCATTACGTGTACCAGGGCTTTGGTCCTTACGTTGACCAGTGATCCACCCATCTAAAGTGGCTAGTTTTTTACGCAAAGGTTGTACTTTGCGGATACCACAGCATTCTTTATGTTCATCTTGATAAAAGCTAAAAAAGCCCTTTTCTGTCACCAGTTTTTGTACGGCATCACTTTCTGGGAAACAGATTTCGATATCAATTTTATAATGTTTACGGACAGTATCTAAAAATTGGTAAGTTTCAGGGTGTAAGCGACCGGTATCTAAACTAAATACACGAAATGGAATCCCTAAGTTCGATGCAAGATCTATCAGTACAACATCTTCTGCACCAGAAAAGGAAATCGCAACTTCACCTTGCTGGCTTAGCGCAAGTTTCATAATCTCAGAAGGTGATTTATCTGCATATTCGGATGCAAGTGCATCGACAAGGTCAATAGTAGGGATGGTAGTCATGAATGTCCTGGCTATAGGCTTGGAACGTTAAAACCTATATTAATTTATTTCAGAACTATTTTAATGGAAATGCTAAAACACACTTATCACTAAAAAATAGATACTTATGAAAAAAATAGATTTAAAAAAGAACAATGCATTTTTTTATTCTTCCGCTATGATATTGAAAATTTTTTTCACTTAACAGAGGGTAGAGTGCATGGAAGTCGTTTGTTTAGATCTAGAAGGGGTTTTAGTACCTGAAATTTGGATTAATTTTGCGAAAAAAACAGGCATTAAAGAACTTGAAGCAACGACTCGTGACATTCCAGATTACGATGTGTTGATGACTCAACGTTTAAATATCCTAAAACAACACGGTTTGGGTTTAAACGATATTCAAGACGTAATCGCAGATATGGGGCCATTTGAAGGTGCAAAAGAGTTTGTGGAGTGGGTACGTACTCATTTTCAATTGATTATTCTTTCAGATACCTTCTATGAGTTTGCACATCCATTAATGCAACAACTTGGTTGGCCAACGATTTTCTGTCACAAGTTAGAAACTGATGAAAATGGCATGATTAGCGCTTATAAGCTTCGTCAACCTGATCAAAAACGTAAAGCCGTTCAAGCATTACATGGATTGAACTTCCGAGTGATTGCAGCAGGTGATTCTTATAACGATACGACGATGCTCGGTGAAGCAGATGCGGGTTTCTTATTTGATGCGCCTGACAATGTGATTGCGGAGTTTCCACAGTTCCCACCAATTCATGGCTATGCAGCACTAAAAGAAGCCATTCGTAATGCTTCAGTGCGTGATATTCCAGCTTAATTCTGAATAGCAAATTATAGAAAAGGGCGCTTATAGCGCCCTTTCTTGTTTAATCCAAAGTTTTTAAAGCAACTTAGAAACGGTAACCAATTTTCAAGCTATAACCAATTGCATCGTTATCTTCAAAGTTTGCAGCATATTCATCTGTACCGAAATGACTTGCAACTTGTGATTTTGCATCACCTAGCCAGAAGTACTTAACACCGGCTTGTACAAATGTTTGTGGTGTTGGACTAAATTGTCCACCTAAACCGAGGCTCCAATAACCCTCTGTTGGGCCAAGAGTCGATACAGGGTTACCAGCCCCAGAGTCCCAACCAACCATGACTGTGCCAGCCCATTGTTCATTAAACTTACGTCCGACACCCACATTCGCCGAAATTTGATCCTTCTCGTAGGCAACTAAATCAAAGCCACGTGGGTCACCAATTACTTTGTTTGTTAGAGCAGATGCTAATTGACCAAATTTATTTGGGCGTATTTTAAATTCCGACCAATCTACCCAACGCAATTGAGCAAATGCTACTGTATTGGCCATAATCCCCGTTTGAAAATCTAAATTTACAGACTGTGGTGTGGTTACATCAGTTTTACCCTCTTTAAATTCATAACCATCTACCATAGGTTTAATACCACCTAAGCCGCCCATCAGGGAGTTAGCTGGCATAACTTCATCAGGAGTTACACTATGCTCAATCTCCGAGCGGTAAGTAACTGATGCTTTAAGTGCAATTTCCGGTATTTGAAAAGCAAAGCCAGCAAGCCAACCAACAGAAGAATCTTCTGCTATACGAGCTTCATAACCATTAAATTTATCTTTAGTACCTTGAATTGTGGAATTCAAACTGCAAGCGCTAATCGGACAGTTAACTCCTCCAAATGGACCATAAGCAGAACCACGTAAAGTCACATCACCTTTAACTGTCTGATAAACTGGACCTGCATAAATATTCCAATTTTCATTTGGTTGATATCCAAAAATAAATGATAAATTTTGTGTATTTACATCAACGGATGTTGCTTCATCTCCGACAGTAAATGCGCCAACTTCATTGGTTTTGAGTGAAACACTATCGGTTTGACGTTTATCATTCGTTGAATATTTTGCTTTAGCACCAAAAGGCTGGTCGTAA
Source organism: Acinetobacter sp. YH12086 (assembly GCF_013419345.1). NCBI lineage: Bacteria > Pseudomonadati > Pseudomonadota > Gammaproteobacteria > Moraxellales > Moraxellaceae > Acinetobacter > Acinetobacter sp. YH12086. The sequence goes on along the minus strand of NZ_VPAF01000012.1, from coordinate 68,538 downwards.
ATTAATCCAAATGAAACATTATCTGTCATTTGTACTTTTAATGCAGCATTGTAGAAATGATAGCTCTCTGCCATATCACCAAGTTCAGTACCTTGAATTGATTTTGCTGTATTTGCACCACCACCTGTAACTGTATAATTATCTTTTAATTTGCCAGAAACATCGGCATCTAAAACTGAAATCCCTGCTTCAAAATAATTACCCGGTTGTAAAAATGCAGAAATTGACTGCCCAGAGCGATCCATTGCTGCTGCAAAAGCCCCTGTCATTGGTACGCTGGCAAATAAAATGGCACTTGTTAATGCTTTTAAGTTCATTTTTCTACTTTCCTAGTATAAAAAACGCGTCAATGCGTTAATAAAAATATGAGATATGTAAATTATTTTTAATCATATCCATGTGCGAAAAATATCATAAATAAAAAAAGAGTAAAGACTCTAAAATTGAACTAATAGTATAAAAAAGTCATTGTTTTTATTTATTTTAGAGTTAAAACTTTAAAATATTTATTTAAGTTACTGTTATACAAATAAATACTTTTAAATTAAATATTAAAGTTTTTATAGTTTGTTTGGCTAAAAAACGCTCTATATATTGCTTAATAAATATAATAAATTGTGAAATACATCATATGTTGAATATAAAAAAGCCCCAAAATGGGGCTTTTTTATATTACAAAATATAACTTGTATTAGAAGCTGTACCCGACATTTAAACCATAAGCAATTGCGTGGTTATCTGCGAATGTGCCTGCAGGGGTATGTGCGCCCGTTACAGCATCTGCATCACCCAACCAGAAATATTTTATACCAGCACCGATGAAGTAATTTGTAGCAGGAGAGAAGCGTACACCTGTACCAATATTCCAATAACCTTCAGTTGGACCTAATGTTGTCACAGGGTTGCCTGCTCCAGAGTCCCAACCGATAGATACATTTGCAGCCCAACGATCTGTAAATTTACGACCAACACCAATGTTTGCAGAAATTTGATCATCTTTATAATCAATTAAGTTAAAACCATTTGGCTTAGTTGGAACCATACCAGATTGACCGAGTGTTTCACTAAGTTTTCCAAACTTGTAAGGTTGTACTTTAAATTTTGACCAATCTACCCAACGTACATTTGCAAATGCAACAGTGTTTTCCATAATACCTGTTTGGAAATCAATATTTACAGACTGTGGAGTCGTTAGCTCAGTTTCACCTTTTGCAGAGTTTATAACAGTCATTGCACCATTTAAAGCGTCATTTCCAGTCATTCCTGCAGCATTAAAACGCTCATAGGCATTCATTTCATGATCAATTTCAGAGCGATAAGTTACAGAGGCTTTAAGCGCAATTTCTGGAATTTGATATGCAACACCCGCTAACCAACCAACGGATTCATCTTCACCTGTTCTAAAATCATATCCATTAAAAGCAGAATATGTTTTACCACGTAGAAGTACTGTGCCATCTACTGTTTGATATACAGCACCTGCATATACGTTCCAGTTCTCATTGGGTTGATAGCCCACCAATAAACTTAGATTTTGTGTATCTACAACAACAGATGTATTTCCTTGAAAAGGCAATGGACGGTTTTCAACAAAGTTATTTTGGCCAGAATATTCTGCATCTGCACCAAAGGGTTGGTCGTAGATTAAACCTACTGAAATTTTATCTGTGGCTTGGATTTTAAGTGCTGCATGAGGAAAATAATAATCACCCGCCATATCTGAAGCACTGTTTTTATCAGTGTCTTGTCCTGATACATTTGGATCTAGAATTGAAATACCAGCTTCTGCATAGTTACCAGGTTGTAAGAATGCAGAAATTGATTGGCCTGAACGGTCTAAACCACCAGCAATCGCTGTAGTTGCAGGCATTAAACTGATGATGATGGCTTTTGTAAGACTGTTGAGTTGCATACATTATCCCTGTTTGTAACTTTTGATGTTATTTCAATGTGTGGAAAGTAACATAAATAGAAAAACAGTAAATAAGAGTTGCTACTCTAAAAATGAACTGTATAAGTTAAAAAATAAGCAATGCTAGAGTAATTATTCTATAAGGTGTTATTTATGTTTATGATTTATAAATAAAAAAATAGAGTATTTAACTTAATGTTTATCTTTGAACTTAAAAAATTCAAATGCTCAATCTATGAACATTTGAATTAAATTATTTTTACAATAGTAGATTGGATATATTTCCAATCTACTAATACCGAGAATTAGAAGCGGTAACCGATTTTTAAACCGTATGCCCAAGCATCGTTATCCTCAAATTCACCAACAATACGGCTATCTTCACCAAATTGAGCAGCTGTTTGAGATTTTGCATCACCGAGCATGAAGTATTTCACGCCACCAGCAATGAAGTAATTCGGTGCTGGACTAAATTGTAAACCTAAGCCGACATTCCAGTAACCTTCAGTAGGGCCAAGTGTTGATACAGGGTTACCAGCGCCTGAGTCCCAACCTACGGATACGTTACCAGCCCATTGTTCACTAAGTTTGCGACCAACACCAACTGTTGCAGAAATTTGGTCTTCAGAATATTCAACTAAGTTAAAGCCGTTCGGACGGTTAACTGCTGGTAATTGTCCAACTGCTTCAGACATTAAACCAAATTGGTATGGACGAATTGCGAAATTTGACCATTCAACCCAACGCACGTTTGCAAATGCAACGGTGTCAGCCATGATACCAGATTGGAAATCAAGGTTTACAGACTGAGGTGTAGTAATCGTCGAAGTGCCCTTAGCTCCAACTACATCTGCAGGGTTTTGACCAAGTAGCGTTAACGCGCCAGCAGTTGGAATTGTTTCGCGAATTGTCGTTTCATGGTCAATTTCAGAACGATATGTTAAAGAAGCTTTAAGTGCAATTTCTGGAATTTGGTAAGCAACACCTGCCAACCAACCAAGATCACCAGTTTCTTTAATGTTTGAGTCATAGCCATTAAAAATGCTATAGCCTTGACCACGTAGGCTTACGCTACCTTTAACCGTTTGATAAACAGGACCAGCATAGATATTCCAATTTGGCGTAGGTTGGAAGCCAAAAACAAAAGCTAAGTTCTGAGTGTCTACAGAAACTTTTGTATTTCCTTGGCCTAGAGCAACACCTGCATTATCTAAACGTTGTTGTAATTGCTGTTGACCTTGAATAAATGCCCCAGCTTCAACTTGTGGACGTACTGCAGCAGCAGCTGTATCAACATTACCACCTGCTTGAGTGATAATACCTGTCACTGTTGCTTGTAAAGTAGCATTATAAGCTGGGTTAGTTGGAGACATACCTTGTTGTGCAAGCAAGCCTTGCGCTGCTAAACCTACAATTTGTGTACTTGTAAGTTGATTTAAAGTTTGAGTAACTTCATTTCGAACCATGCTGTCTAATAGTGGTTGAGGTAATACCGTGTCAGAAGCTTGTGAAACAAAAGCATTGTTACCTTTATATTCAGCAGCGGCACCAAATGGTTGGTCATATAGAAGACCGAATGAAAACTTATCAGTTAATTGTAGTTTTAATGCGGCTGAAGGGAAGTAATAATCATCAGCCATGTCTTCAATATTACGACGTGTAGCTGTTTCACCAGCTTCTTTACCAGATACTGTCGGGTCTAGAACTGAAATACCTGCTTCAAAATAATTTCCTGGTTGTAAGAATGCAGACATAGATTGGCCTGAACGGTCCATTGCTGCTGCAAAAGCACCTGTCATTGGAACTGAAGCAAGAATCATGGCTGTAGCTAAAGTTTTTAATTTCATTCTTCGTCATTCCTTGAGATACGAATTTGATTTTTATGGTTACTGCAAATATTCGTTATGGAAAACTTTTTAATACTCTTGGGCTTAATTGTTACTCCATGTGACAAAAATAGCACAATTAAAATAAGAGTAAATGCTCTAGATTAAAAAATATGATTGAAAAACGAACTATTTAGAGTAAATGTACTAATTAATACATATAACATTTTGATTATTATTTAATATTTTTAGTTACTGCATTATTTTCTAAACCTAAAAATAATTGAAAATATTTTGATATGGGCAGTCATAAATTGATTTTTTGGCCTTATAGACCACACCATTTGTCATTTTTTGCATTGACAAATAGATGGTTAGGGAGTTTAAAAAGTGCTATTCAATTCTTCTTAAAAACAAACTCTCAAGAGTAATATCAGTAAAAACAAAGATTAAGTTAAAAAATTCAGAGATGAATTTTGAATTTGTAATTTAGATTTAAGAATTCTGAATTTAGTTTTATTGATAAATGTGAGTTGAAAAAATCAGAGAGGTGAGGTGTCCAAAAAATTGTGCGCTCTGCGGGACTCGAACCCACGTCGGTCGCTTAGGAGGCAACTGCTCTATCCAGTTAAGCTAAGAGCGCAAGACGGAGGCTAATGTACTCCTATTTTAGCTAAAAAAAAAGTTATTGCCGAAACAATAACTTTTTAAATTACTTAGTCTTTATGAACTTCATTGGGGTCAATGTCGCTCAAATCTTTAGGATTAAGATAGTTAAACATTAATAACATGACTGTAATCCAAACAGGGATCATCAGAACAGATTCCATAAAGCCCTGAGTCCACATAATAAATAGAACTAAAGCAATAAAGATCAGAACGATGTAGTTGCTGACTGGTGCCCAAAGTGCAGGATATGAGGTTTTAAAATTCAAAATACGTTTTGCACGACGGAACTGTAAGTGAGTCATGGTAATCATCGCCCAGTTCAGGACAAGCGCACCAACAACAACATACATTAAGTGACCAAGTGCATCTTCAGGTACGAAGTAGTTTAAGAGTACACAGCCGAAAATCAATACTGCAGAAAGTAATACTGCTGGAATTGGCACGCCACTTTTGTTAGTTTTTGCGAAAACTTTTGGGGCATTACCTTGTTTTGCCAAGCTATAAAGCATACGGCTATTGGCATACATACCGCTGTTATAAACAGACAGTGCTGCAGTTAGGATAATGAAGTTCAGTAAATGTGCAGCCCAATCAATACCCAGTTGGCTAAAGATCATCACAAATGGACTTTTGTCTAGACCACCTAGTTCAAGCTGATTCCATGGCACAAGTGACAATAGAATAGTCAAAGAACCCACGTAGAAAATCAAAATACGAAATACAACTTGGTTAATCGCTTTTGGAATAGTTTCTTTTGGATTTTCAGCTTCCGCTGCCGCCATACCAATCAGTTCAATACCACCGAAGGCGAACATCAAGAAAGCTAGCATGAAGAATAAGCCTTCAAAACCATTTGGGAAGAAGCCGCCCTGACTCCATAAGTTGGTAAATGATGCTGTTGAATTGGCATCTGCAGTCAGTAGCAAATACAAACCAAATACGATCATCGAAATAACCGCAGTGACTTTAATAATCGACAGCCAAAACTCAGACTCACCATAAAACTTCACATTACCTAAGTTTACTAAAGTAATGATCACGAAGAAGAATAGTACAGATGCCCACGCTGGAATATGAGGCCACCAGTAGTTGATGTATTTCGCAACAGCGGTGAGTTCTGTCATTGCCACTAAAATATAGAGAATCCAGTAGTTCCAACCTGTTAAGAAACCTGGAAATTTCCCCCAATATTTATATGCAAAATGGCTAAATGAACCTGCTACAGGTTCATGGACGATCATTTCACCCAACTGACGCATAATTAGAAAGGCGATCAGACCGCCAATGGCGTAGCCGAGAATAATGGATGGTCCAGCAGATTGAATCACATGCGCTGAGCCCAAGAATAAGCCTGTACCAATTGCACCACCCATGGCAATCAATTGAATATGACGATTCTTTAAGCCACGCTTGAGTTCGGAGGAATTGGTAGTCAAGTTACTCTTCCCGAGAATGGTTTAATTTTGGTAATTGTAATGTATAGAGAATGAATAGCCTAGTAGCTCAAAATTTATGAAAAATATTTATATATTTAATAACCTATTTTTCGTTTTAAATGCTGAATTAAAAATTTATGAATCAATAGATTAATTTTATTTTAATTGAAATTTTTATACTTGGCTTTATATGGAAAAGGTATCGAATGTTGTTTTTTTATACTTAAGTCATGTGATTGTTAAAACTTCAATTAAACATTGTATGATGCAAAAGCGCAGAAAAGAACGCTCTGCCAAAACACAATGATAAAGATTAAGGATTCAATAAAAATGAGTTTTGCTCCCCAAATTAAGATTCCAGCGACTTATATGCGCGGTGGTACTAGTAAAGGTGTATTTTTCAAGCTAGATGATTTGCCGCTTGCAGCACAACAAGCTGGAAAAGTTCGCGACCAACTTTTATTACGTGTGATTGGCAGTCCAGATCCTTATGGTAAACAAATTGATGGGATGGGGGGAGCGACATCAAGTACCAGTAAAACCGTGATTTTGGCAAAAAGTTCACAGCCTGAGCATGATGTAGATTATCTATTTGGACAAGTGTCGATTGATAAAGCATTTGTCGACTGGAGTGGTAACTGCGGAAACTTAACGGCAGCGGTTGGTGCATTTGCCATTTCAAATGGTTTGGTTGAAGCATCACGTATTCCTGAAAATGGTTTGTGTACGGTTCGTATTTGGCAAGCCAATATTCAAAAAACCATTATTGCGCATGTACCTATTACTGATGGTGCAGTACAAGAAACTGGTGATTTTGAACTAGATGGTGTGACCTTCCCAGCAGCCGAAGTTCGAATTGAATTTTTAGACCCCGCAGATGATGGTGAAGATGGCGGCGCTATGTTCCCTACAGGGAATTTGGTTGATACCTTAACCGTACCCGATGAAGGCAGTTTCCCTGCAACATTTATTAATGCAGGTATTCCAACCATTTTCTTAAATGCAGAAGATATTGGTTATGTCGGCACTGAACTGCAAGATGCGATCAACGGTGATGCCAAGGCATTGGCCCGTTTTGAAAAAATCCGTGCTTATGGTGCGCAGAAAATGGGTTTGATTTCAGATATTGCTGAAGCAGAGCAACGTCAACATACACCAAAGATTGCATTTGTTTCAAAGCCGAAAGCCTATAAATCTTCGAGTTCTAAACATATTTCAGAACAAGATACGGACTTATTGGTTCGTGCCTTATCAATGGGGAAACTGCATCATGCCATGATGGGTACAGCGGCAGTTGCCATTGGTACAGCTGCGGCGATACCGGGGACGCTTGTGAACTTAGCCGCGGGTGGTGGGGAGCGAGAAGCTGTGCGTTTTGGACATCCATCTGGGACGCTACGTGTAGGTGCGCAAGCAATTTATGAAAATGGTCAGTGGGTCGTTAAAAAAGCCGTGATGAGCCGAAGTGCGCGTGTCTTAATGGAAGGCTGGGTGCGTATTCCTGGGGATAGTTTAGATTAAGCATTTAACATCGAATTAGAAATCAGCCTCTGCTTTGCAGGGGCTTTTTTTTTGCCTTTATCTTTTATATGAATAAGCAAATCATGAATTGGTATATATTTTTATATAATATGAACTGCATTTAATATTAGAAAGTTTCTGTGATTTATGTCAGATTAATTTTGTTAGCATTTTGCGTAGCTTTACCCTGAAAAAAGTAGCGAAACCATGCTTAAAAAAGACTTAATAAAATCGGACCTACCTACTGAACAATTGGCTGTATTAGAAGCGTTGCCAATGCCTGCTGCGTTATTTTCTGCGACAGCTGAGCTGATATGCGCCAATCAAATATTTAAACATCGATTTCAGTCAGACTTACAAGAGATCGTATTAAATCACGTGTCTGTGATGCAGCAAAAGACCAAAGCCACAAGTTCTGAGTTTGATTTACGCTGTTTAGAGAACGATAGCATTGAACCCTTTATGTATAGTGAAAATGAACGGCACTATTGGTTCACGCTCAAACCTAAGTTTCAACAAAGTGGCGATTTGGAACATGTGTTGTTGTGCTGTGCGGACATTACAAATTTAAAGCAATTCGAATTATCGTTGTTGAAACATAACCAACAACTCGAACAACAAGTTTATTTTGATTATCTGACAGGGATAAAAAATCGACGTGGATTTGATTTAGACCTTTCTCAGTGGCAAAAAAGCTTCGTGGTTGAACAAGCCAATGAAATTTGTTTGATGATGCTCGACTTAGACAATTTTAAGCAAATCAATGATATCTACGGTCATGCATTTGGCGATGAAGTTTTAAGAAAAAGTGCGCAGCTTTTAAGGATGCAAATTAGTCAACATGCAGATGCACAAATATATCGCATGGGTGGGGAAGAGTTTGCAATGATTTTGCCACGCACATCTATATCGACTGCATGTTCGATTGCACAACAATGTTGTGAGCAAATCTATGCTTCTTCTATGAATTATGCAGATAAAGCTCTACAACTGAGTATCTCATGCGGAGTGGCCTTGTGGGATGGAACAGAGTCATTTTTTGAAACATTGGCACGTGCTGATCAGGCTTTGTATCAAGCCAAGAAAGGCTCGAAAAATTGTACTTGTTTTAATGATGGACAAAATGTGGCGCTATTTGAGGAAACGACATTTAAAAAACCATCAGATTGTGGGAAAAACACATAGATTTAGGCCGTAACATAGAGAAAGATTTGAGAAAGCAGTATGATGCAACAGGTCAAAATTGACAGAAAACATTGGCAGTCGATTTGCTAATGAACGAAGCAGTTAAATATTTAAAGTATTTGAGGTGAATGTGTCTTCTTTAACAGACGTTTCCACACATGCCCTGACAGAAGCGCAGCAGCGTATTCAGCAGGATTTACTGACAGCGCTAGATGCATTTTCAATTCCAGAACCCTTAAAAGGGGCGGTGTATCATGCTGTGATGTTGGGTGGAAAACGCGTTCGACCGGCACTTTGTTATGCAACAGCAGCGTTAAAACCCAATACCAATTTTGCAGCCGTACGCCGTGCTGCTGTGGCGATTGAATTTATTCATTGTTATTCATTGGCACACGATGATTTGCCGTGTATGGACAATGATTTACTTCGTCGCGGTCAACCAACCTGTCATGTGGCTTTTGGTGAAGATACGGCCTTACTTGCTGGCGATATTTTACAATCGATGGCATTTGAAGTTTTAGGTAGTCGTCTTTTTGATCAAGGCCCAGCCGTTGAAGCGCCAATCATCTTGAAGCAAATGCAAATTTTAGCGACTGCAACTTCAAAAATGGTCAATGGCCAAGTTCTAGACTTACAAGCGGAAGGCAAACACGTCAGTCAGGATGAACTGGAAAATATTCATCGAAATAAAACCGGCGCTTTAATTTCTGCTGCAATCATGATGGCTGCAGTGACGATATTTAATGGCACAGATCAAGCCATTCCTAAACTCCGTGAGTTTGGTCTCGCGATTGGTTTAGCTTTTCAGGTGCAAGATGATATTTTAGATATTATTGCTGATACTGAGGCATTGGGTAAAACAGCAGGTAAAGATCAACAAGTGGATAAATCGACATATCCTGCGTTAATGGGTCTCGAGCAAGCCCAAGCTTATGCAGAAGAATTACATGCACAAGCGCTTCAAGCTTTGGATTATTTTGCAGAAGATGCGGCAGAATTACACAAGATCACGCAGTTTTTATTAAAACGTCAAAGTTAATATGACGCAGTAAAAGACCTCAGCCCACACATGTAATATGTTGTGGGCTTTTTTATATTTTGTATATTTGGAACAGAAGTCAATAAACCATCTACGGAATAGCTAAATGGATGACATGATAAAAAACAAAAAAGGACGCTAGGCGTCCTTTTTTGCAGATATTAAAACTTAGAAATTAAATTTAAGTGCTATTGGTCTTAAATACTTTCTTTATAGATACGATCTGCTTCTTCAAATTTTTCAGTGACTTCAGCAGATGGTGCTTTGCCCATTAAGCTTACAATGATGATTGCAAGTAGTGAGCAGATGAAGCCCGGAATAATTTCATAAACGCCTGTATCGCCCCAGAGATTTTTCCATAGAATGACCATGACTGCACCAACCACCATACCGGCTAAAGCACCATTGAGTGTCATACGTTTCCAGAACAATGACATGATAATCAGTGGGCCAAATGCAGCACCAAAGCCTGCCCATGCATATGCGACGAGACCAAGGACTTTAGAGTCAGGATTACCCGCCATATAGATCGCAAGCAACGCAATCATTAACACCATAATACGGCCGACCCAAACCAATTCTTTTTGTGAAGCATTTTTGCGTAAGAATGATTTATAAAAGTCTTCAGTTAATGTACTTGAGCAGACTAAAAGCTGACAGCTGAGGGTACTCATGATCGCAGCTAAAATCGCAGCCAATACGATACCTGCAACCCATGGGTTAAATAGAATTTTAGTCAATTCCATAAAGACCGTTTCAGGGTTTGCTGTAACGACACCTGCCAGTTCTGGATGCTGTTGGAAATAAGCAATACCGAAGAAGCCTGCTGCAACTGCGCCACCGAGGCAGAGCGTCATCCATGTCATACCAATACGGCGTGCATTGGGAATCGATTTAACAGAATCAGCTGCCATGAAGCGGACTAAGATATGCGGTTGACCAAAATAGCCTAAGCCCCATGCCAATAAAGACATGATTGCGACAAAACTTAAGTCAGCAAATACATTCATCGCTTGAGGGCGTGCTGCTTCTAGTGCCAGAGTGAACTGGCTTAAATCAGAGAATGACAACATGACCACGATAGGGGTAAGTAGCAAGGCAAAAATCATAAAGCCCGCTTGAATGGTATCGGTCCAACTGACAGCAAGGAAGCCACCAATAAACACATAGCTCACCGTTGCAATGGCACTGATCCAAAGCGCAGTGCTATACGACATACCAAACATACTTTCAAATAATCGAGCGCCTGCAACCATGCCTGAAGCACAGTAAATTGCGAAGAAAATCAAAATAATTACAGCAGACACGATACGTAAGATTTTCTTTTGATCGTTAAAACGATTTGAGAAATAGTCAGGTAGGGTCAAGGCATTATTTTGAACTTCGGTATGTACACGAAGACGACCTGCCACAAGTAGCCAGTTGAGCCAAGCACCGATGATCAGACCAATTGCAATCCACATTTCAGATAAACCTGAAAGGTAAATCGCCCCCGGAAGACCCATGAGCAACCAACCACTCATATCCGATGCACCTGCAGAAAGGGCAGTGACAAAGCTCCCTAATCGGCGGCCACCTAAAATGTAGTCAGAAAAGTTACTGGTCGCACGGTAAGCAAGTAAACCGATCACGACCATGGCGACAATATAAAAGAGAAAGGTAATAAGGGTGGGATTCAGGGAGCTCATACGGTATCCGCTTTGGCGTTGGACAATTGCGTTTAATTAGGGGACTCAATGGGATTTGCCTAAGCCAAGTAGGTGAAATCGAACGATAAGTCCTAAAACGTCAAAAAAATAACGTGAAATTTAAACATAAATTCACAAACTTTGCCTTCTTTTTTGTTTTGGGCATAAAAATGGGCCGTATGTCACGACCCATTTTAATTAATGCAAAGATTTAGTTATTACGTCCCATCACACCACGAATCGTATTCAGTACATCCGCAGGTAATACCACAGTTTTGGCATTATTAGATTTAGCCATATCTTGCATGGCTTTGACGTATTGTTCACCCAGTAAGTATGCAACTGGAATTTCTTTATCGCCGACAGCTGAACTCACCATTTCAATTGCACGTTGAGAAGACTCTGCCAGTACCACTTGAGCTTCTGCATCACGACGAGAGGCTTCCAAACGACCATCAGCTTCCAAAATAGCCGCTTGTTTTTCACCGTCTGCCTTGGTGACTGTTGCACGACGTTGACGTTCCGCTGCTGCTTGCTCTTCCATTGCCGCTTGCATGGTATGAGAAGGTTTAATATCTTGAATTTCTACCGTTTTAAGCGTAATACCCCAGTCAGAGATATCATCAGAAATAGCAGCTTTAAGTTTAGCCTTAATATGATCACGCGATGAAAGTGCATCATCGAGGTCCATTTCACCGACAATAGAACGCAAAGAGGTTTGAACTAAGTTTTGAATCGCCCATGTGTAGTTTTCAATACCATAAACTGCTTTTTCAGGTGTGGTTAAGTTGATATAAGCCACAGCATTCATCAGCAGTACCGCATTGTCACGTGTGATCACTTCCTGAGAGGGAATATCTAACACGATATCTTTGGTTGTCACTTTATAAGCCACTTCATCGACATACGGAATCACAAAGTTCAGCCCCGGATTGAGCGTGGTATGGTATTTACCTAAACGCTGAACAATCCATTTATAACCTTGGGGAACAATACGGACACCTTTAAAAATGGTGACGGCTACAAAAACTAAGAGCGCTAAAAAAACAATAGAAACACCAGACATGTCATTTCTCACTTATTTATGGATTGTCAGTGGGGTGGTTGCTGCTGTGCAGTTGGACGACTAAATCATTGCCTAAAATATCGGTCACGCGAACACGGTCGCCGACTTGAAGTGCATCTTGGGTACGGCAATGCCATTCGTCTGAACCTAAAACAGGCATTGGGAAGCGAACTTTAACGCTGCCATGATTGAGCTGGGTTTGAATCACCATACCCACTTGGCCAATCGTCGCTTCACGGGACAGACCTGCTTTGGTTTTATCAATGGATAAAGGCTTAATAAATTTGAACCACAAAAATGTGCAGAGCACGGCAAAAATAATCCAAACCACAATTTGGACATTAAAGTCCATGGATGGAAAGATCCAATATAAGATCCCAACCAAAATTGCAGAAACGCCAAACCATAGCGCAGCAAAAGACGGCAAAATCAGTTCAAAAAGCATCAAAGCGACGCCCAATACAAACCAGTGCCAAGGTTCTAAAATAAATTCCATACATCTACTCTTATATAAGGGTGAATTGATATAGATGAACCAGTATCTATATCAATGTAGCAGATGTATAACTCAATGAATATAAAAAAAATCGTTGAATTATATTTTCGCTTTTGGTGCTGGTTTAAAGGCCGCAGGGGACTGTTTAAAGTTATCGATCGCCTTAATAATGCTATTCACTTTGAGCTGTGCGGCTTTTTCACCTTCTAAAATCGTCGCATTGCTCGACTTCAAATCGAGTGTGCCGATATGTCCCACTTTAGGTTGAATCACGAAATTAGCATTTTTCAGTTCTTCATTAATACTTTGTTGTCCCATGATATTAATGGTTTGATCGAGTAAACCAAACATGCTTACGGCTTTGCTACCGTCAGGACGCGCAGAAATATCAACCGCAATCACGATATCTGCACCCATATCACGTGCCGTTTTCACCGGAATCGGGCTGACTAAGCCACCATCGACATATTTCACCCCTGCAATGGTTGCAGGTACAAATACATTTGGAATGCTGCACGATGCACGTACCGCTTGGCCTGCATTACCACGGTTAAATTCAGTTTTACTGCCATTATCCAAACGGGTGGCTACAGCAGCAAAGCGTTTTGGAAATTGTTCAATCGATTTATTGCCGACGTTTTTATTAACAAAGTCTTGCAGTTTTTGCCCTTGAATAATGCCTTGGCTATTTAAGGTTAAATCACGAATATCAGACTCTTTAAAGTTCAGGGCCAATTGCTGCATTTGATATGGCGTTTTACCGCTGGCATATAAGCTGCCAACAAAACTACCCGCACTGGTCCCAGTCACAATTTTAGGTTTAATACCGTGCGATTCGAGCACTTTAAGCACACCAATATGTGCAAAACCTTTGGCACCGCCGCCACCGAGCGCAATCGCGATCACCGGTTCACGTGCTTTGGCTGGTGTAGGTGTCGTGGTCGCAGGTGTTTTGGTTGCAGAATCACAGCCAGTGAGTGCCAATACAAAGAGGCTAGGAATCAGGTATTGCAAAAGTTTCATGGGTGAAATCTGATGGTTAAATATACAAAGTGCACATCACATCAAAAAAATAGCCATTTGACTAGGGCTTTTTCCAGTGCTTTTGTAACGGCAAGGCCAACCATTCGGGATTTTTCGGGGAAAATTTGCCATCATAAATCTTCAAAATTTTTTCGAGATCAGTTTCAAAATCTCCACTGGGTTCAAAAACACCCAAGCAATGAATGGTTTTCTTTGCATAATCAAAGCTAAACATCACAATAGGTATCTGTGCTTCATAGGCAATATAGTAAAAACCACTGCGGATTTTATCGGCTTTTTTTCGTGTTCCCTCAGGTGCCATTCCAATCCAAATTTGATCTGTCGCTTGGACAATCTCAGCAATTTCATGCGTCAGTCCATGTGGATTTTCACGTTGCACAGGGATCACGCCGACCCAATCCAAAAGTGGTTTTAAGGGAGTATCAAAAAGGGTGTTTTTACCAAAAATGGTTATTTTTATCCCGATTCCAAGCAAGGCGAGAAAACCATGCCATGCATCTATATTAGAAGTATGCGGAGAAATGATCGCTACAGCTTTGGCAAGGTTGGGAAATTCGCCGTCAAATTTCCATCCTTGTGCCAAAAAAAGTTTTTTAAAAATAGCGCGGCTCAGAGTGGAACCACGTGATGGGACTTGATCGGGCAAAACCGGAAATAATAGAGTCTCTTGATTCATTGCATATTCTTATATAGGTGAAATCCATTTTTGATGTGATGCACATTTAAAAGTACGGCATCAGCATTGACCTTTATCTTAGGTCGATGATTTTTTTAGATCATTGGCAAAATAGCCGTATTTTGACTACTCTAAATGTAACTTCAGCGCACTCAACATTTAGGAACATATGATCCAGCTTCGTCAGCTCTATCTTTTACTGTTTTCCTTATATTGGGCGCAAGGGTTACCTGTCGGTTTTATGACGCATGCTTTACCAGTGATTTTAAGAGCGCAAGGTGTATCTTTGGCACATATTGGTGGCTTTGGATTACTCATGCTGCCATGGTCGATCAAAGTTTTTTGGGCACCGTGGATTGATCGACATGGTTCAAGGTCCAAAGGGCACTATCGGAGTTGGATTATTCCAATGCAGTTGTTGTCCGTGGTGGTCTTGGTCTTCCTGTCTTTTTTGCCGATCCAAAGCTTGAATGAACCAATGTATTTGCTGCTGTTTTTTGTGGCTTTACTCAGTATGAATTTGGTTGGTGCGACTCAAGATGTCGCAACCGATGGCTTGGCCGTCAATATTTTAAAAACTGACCAACAGCACTGGGGCAATACCTTTCAGGTGATTGGTTCCAGACTCGGCTTTATTGTCGGTGGTGGTGCTGTGCTTTGGGCCTTGGATTGGTTGGATTGGCAAGCCACCTTTCTGTTTTTAGCGGCATTGGTGTTCATCAATACCATTCCTATTTTTATGTATCGAGAACCTTTAAAGCCACAGCTCAACATAATTTCCTCTCAAGAGAATGATAACAACCATAAGCATACTTCAGACTTGCTCTACGCTATTCGCCAGTATTTGACTTATTTTACCCAAACTAAAACCCTCACACTGTGGCTGATGATCTTATTGAGTTTTAAGCTTGCAGATGGTCTAGCAGGTCCTTTACTTAAGCCGCTGATGGTCGATTTAGGATTGAGTTTTAGTCAAATTGGTCTGTATGTCACCATGTTAGGTGCGGTGGCTGCTTTAATTGGGGCGGGGCTTGCTGGTCTTAGCTTGAAGTATATTTCTCGGGCGCAAGCCTTGGTTTTCTATTCGGTATTGAAAATATTCAGTTTATTGACCTATGCATGGCTGGCTTTGCAGTTCGAGGCAAAACGGCCCGTCCATGAATGGCTGATCTATGGGATCAATGCTGCCGAAGACATGATTTCAGCCATGCTGCTTGTGATCATGCTGACTTTGGTGATGCAATATAGTCGTAAAGCATTTGCAGCAACGGACTTTACATTTCAGGTTGCCATTATGGCTACGGTGAGTGGGGGGCTGTATAGCATCAGTGGCATAGTGGCCGATCAGTTGGGTTATAGCACTTATTTATTTTGGATCACAGGTTTGGCTGCATTGAGCTTAGTCCCGATTCTATTTTGGGGAAAAGCATCAAAAAATGACCAAAATCACTTCTAAATCATGATTTTGGTTGTTTTTTATCAGCTAAAGCACTAAAAGAGCAATGCAAATATTATTTTAATAATTTTGTAATATGTTTCGCGTGTGTAATATCTGTTACAAAATAATTTAAGGAAAATTTTTGATGAAAACTAAGTTAGCAGCGGCTATCGGATTGAGCCTTTTGGCTGGGTCAACCTTTGCAGCACCAACCTTCTACGGTGAAATTGATGCGTCAGTTGATTATTTACCTGAAGATAATAAAACGGGTGTTTCAGATAAAGATGTCGTTGAAATCAGTTCTAACAGTTCTTTCTTGGGTTTAAAGGGCGATGAAAAACTGACTGACCGTTTAACCGCAGTTTATGCAATTGAATGGGCATTTAACTCAGACGGCGAAGGCGATGACTGGTCTAAGCGTAACCGCTTCGTTGGTTTGAAAGATGCGAAACTTGGTACATTGAAAGTCGGTGCACACGATACACCATTAAAACAATTGTCTAGTCCAGTTGATACATTCAATAACTACGTGGGTAACCGTGCTGATGTTACAGGCATCATGACGGGTGAAAACCGTGTAGATAACGTTGTTGTCTATGAATCACCAGCATTTAAAATTGCTGAAGGTGCAATTAAAGTTAATGCATTGTTTGCAACAGGTGAGTCTTCAGGAATCAAGAGTGATAAAGGTGTAGTAAAAACTGCAGGTCGTGGTCTTGGCGATGCTTGGTCGGCGTCTGTTGTCTATGACAGCCCCGTTGTTGTCGCAGGTTTAGCGTATGACAAAGCCATTCCATCGAACTTTGGTGGTGTAGGGATCTTAAATGCTCAAACTCCTGAAGTTACAGGTACCAAAGTTTTTGCTGCCGCAAATACCGTTCGTGCGATTGGTCGTGTAAATCTTGAGGGTGGTTTGGCACTGAAAGCTTTATATCAAACGTCTGAAGTAGAAAAAACACCATATTCAAGCAAAGAAGACACAAACACGAATGCAGAGAATGCAGCAAATATTGATGATGCTCAAGGTTGGTTAGTCGGCGCAGAATACAATCTACCTTCTGCAAAAGCGTGGACAGTCAAAGCACAATATAGTCAAAATACTACGACCTATAAAGTGGGTGATGATTACGAAGCTCAGCAATTCATTGCAGGTGCAGATTATGCATTTAGCAAACAAGTGAAAGCTTATGGTTATGCAGGTTACTTAGCACTTGAACAAGGTTCTAATGAAAGCGAACAACCTGTTTTAGGTACAGGTCTAGAATTTAAATTCTAAGACCTTGATTTAAGTTGTTCAAAAGGCGATGTTTTACATCGCCTTTTTTTATTTTTCTTGCTTGGTTTTGATCAGTTTTAAGTGATTTTTAAGTTTGAATTTTTAGATTAGGGCATCAAAAATCAATAATTGATGCCAATATGCTTCAGGTCATAGCTAAAATACAGCAAAAAATTCCAAGACTTAGTTTAAGTCAATTTAACCTCGTGCTTGCCTTATGGCTTGGGGTGGTTTTGAACCTCGCGTTTTATCAGCAAATCCAGCAGCTCACACCTTATACGGGATTGAAGGCCGGACTATTTTTAGCGGCAACCGTACTGGTGGTAGTGGCACTTTATAATGTGCTGATGCAACTCCTGCAATGGCGATGGAATTCAAAACTTTTGGCGAGTGTTTTGCTGATCATTGGTGGCTTGAGTGCTTATTTCGTCAATAGTTTAGGCGTGACCATTACATCTGACCAAGTGCAGAACATGATGCAAACAGATGTAAAGGAAGTGCAGGATTTAATCTCGCCACAATTTTTTATCTGGGTCTTTGGACTGGTTATTTTGCCAGTGCTTTTGATCTGGCTTTTACCACTGCATAAAGAAGCCCTAAGCACGGTGGTAGCCAAAAAGGGTCTACATATAGTGCTATCGCTCATCCTGATGGGTGCTTTGCTGTTTGTTTATTTTGTCGATTATGCTGCGATCTTTCGTGAGCATCGTGACTTAAAAGGCATGCTCTCACCACAAAACACTATCGCTTCTATATTTTCCTATTATCACAAAAAAGCACCGAAACAGAATTTGCCATTGTTGATCTATGGTGAAGATGCACATATGGTTGAAAACGTAAGCGCCAAAAGCTTACCAAAATTGATGGTCTTGGTGGTTGGTGAAACTGCGCGCGCGGAAAGTTTTTCACTCAATGGCTATGCTAAAAATACCAATCCTGAACTCAGTCAGCAAAATATTATCAATTTTAGCCAAGTCAGTTCATGTGGCACCGCAACCGCTGTGTCTGTTCCTTGTATGTTCTCGGGCATGCCGAGAACCGAATATGACGAACAGCTTGCAAGTCATCGCGAAGGTTTACTCGATATTGCACAGCGTGCAGGCTATAAGGTGACGTGGCTAGATAATAATTCAGGCTGTAAGGGTACATGCACACGTGTTGAAAAATATGAATTTCCTGAAGCATTGAAGAAAAAGTGGTGTGATGCCGATGGCGAATGTCATGATGAAATCTTAGTGGATGGTTTGAAGGCATATTTGGCTTCGATTCCCAAAGCAGATCAAACTCCCCGTTTAATTGTGTTACACCAAATGGGCAGTCATGGCCCTGCCTATTTCAAACGAAGTACCACAGCGTTTCAAAAATTTAAGCCAACCTGTAATAGCAATGCCATACAGGGATGTAGCTCGACGGAATTAATAAATAGTTATGACAACAGTATTGTCTATACTGACCATGTGCTGAGTGAATTGATTAACACCTTAAAAGTGACTAACAACTATCAAACAGGACTGTGGTATTTGTCCGATCATGGTGAGTCGACAGGTGAACATGGCTTATATTTACACGGTTCTCCATACGCAATTGCACCGTCACAGCAAACCCATGTACCGATGTTGATGTGGTTTTCACCGGCGTGGCAAAAAAATAATTCAGCGCAATATACTTGTTTAATGGCAAAAAAAAGCCAAAAATTAAGTCAGGATAATCTATTTCCATCGCTATTGAGTTTGCTCGATGTGCAGACTCAAGTGATTGATGAAAAAAACAATATGTTGCAACAATGTACTTCAGTACAGCGCAGGACTTAAGCCATGCACAAAATACTTATTATTGAAGATGATTTCATGATTGCCGAATCGACTAAAACCTTGTTGAACTATCAACAGTTTGAAGTCGAGTGGGTGAATAATGGTATCGATGGCTTAAAGCTCATAATGCAAGGGGGGATTGATATCGTCTTGCTAGATCTGGGTTTGCCGATGATGGATGGTATGCAAGTCCTGAAACAAATTCGTCAAATGCAGCCCAAATTGCCGGTATTAATCATCTCGGCACGTGATCAATTACAAAATCGTGTAGATGGTTTAAACCATGGGGCAGACGACTATCTGATTAAGCCATATGAGTTTGATGAACTACTTGCACGGATTCATGCACTCCTTCGACGCACAGGGCTGAGTTCAGTCGAAGCACCACAGAAAATTTTAAAACATGGTGAATTGATTTTAGATATTGAGCAGCATCTTGCGCGCTATAAGGGGCAATATGTCGATTTATCTAACCGTGAATGGGCCATATTGATACCACTGGTGACGCATCCGAATAAGATTTTTTCGAAAGCTAATTTAGAAGATAAGCTTTATGATTTTGATAGTGATATCAGCAGTAATACTATTGAAGTGTATGTGCATCATCTCAGAACAAAATTAGACAAAGATTTTATTCGCACCATTCGTGGTTTAGGTTATCGACTCGGTTAAGGCAAAGGAATTATCAACCATGCAGCAGCCTTATTCTCTGAAAAAGAGACTAATTATTTATGTGTCTGTTTTCAGTATGCTGTTGGGCTGTCTTTTGGTGTTTTCAGCTTATCGAATTGCACTTGAAGAAATTAATGAAATTTTAGATGCGCAAATGCAAAATTTGGCGGAACGTGTTGCAGAGCATGATCCGCAGCCTATTCGCAGCGAATTTGATCAACATAAGCGTTATCACGAAGAAGATTTATTTGTTGATGTGTGGACTTATCAGTCCAATGCGCATCAAACCCATCAATTAAAATTATTGGTCGCGCCTCAGCCCAAAGCCGGTTTTTATACCCACAATACCCAACAAGATGAGTGGCATACCTATATTTTGCCACTTGCAGATCGGCAAATTCAGGTCAGTCAGCAAGAATCGGTACGACAGCATCTTGCTGCTGAATTGGCCAGTAGCATGTTTATTCCCTATTTGGTTTTTATACCTTTTGCATTAATCGCTTTGGGATGGTTGATTCAACGCAGTTTAAACCCACTGGAAAAATTTAAAAAAGAACTGGCAAAACGGGATGCCTTTGAACTTTCTCCAATCTCTCAAATGCCGTATCCAGAGGAAATTGCACCGACTATTATTGAAATGAACCAGTTGTTTGAACGAATTTCATTGTCACAGCAGGAACAGCGCCAGTTTATTGCTGACGCAGCGCATGAGTTACGGACCCCGATTACCGCACTGAATTTGCAAATGCAGATTTTGCTACAAAAATTTCCACAAGATGACGCTCTACAAAATTTGAGTAAAGGTTTAATTCGTATTCAGCATTTGGTCAGTCAATTATTGAGTTTGGCAAAACAAGACGCCTCGGTCTTTGAACTTGAGCGCAAACAACATTTTGATCTTAAGCAAGTCGCAACCAATTGCGTGGAGCAACTGGTACATTTGGCTATGCAAAAAGATATTGACCTTGGCATGGAGCAACAACAAAGCATTGCCTTATATAGTCTTGAGCCAACGGTACATTCAATCATTTTTAATTTGATTGATAATGCCATTAAATATACCCCTGCACAGGGCATGATTAATGTCTCCGTCTTTGAACATGCGGGGCAGGCGGTTGTACAGGTTGAAGATAGTGGGCCTGGCATCGACTCAGCTTTATATGAGCAAATTCGAAAACGCTTTTATCGAATTTATAATCATGAAGAAATTGGAAGTGGTTTAGGGCTGGCAATTGTAGATAAAGCCGCAAAACATATCGGTGCGGAATTGGAGTTTTCTAAAAGTGAAACATTGGGCGGTCTGAAAGTGAGCTTACAGATTCCATTCAGTGAATCATGAGTGACTCAATCATTTTCAGATCAAGTTCAATTTAGACACTTAAAGATTAGATCCATGTAAATGCTTTGCTCTTTTGCTGCGTAGTTGTAGTTAATGCAGTGAAATGGCGAGAAAACAGCACATACATGACACAATTAAATGCCCAAATGATCCATACAGTCCAAAGGTTATGACTCAGAAAATGTGCACCCCGCATCATTTGCGCCCAGCCAAAAGCAAAGCCTAAAATCAGCCCAGCAGATAAAAAGAAATAGGCACGGGCAGGTCGATGTATTCGATAAACAAAATAGCCCGTGATTAGGGCAAAACCAGTCGCAGCATGGCCACCGGGGAAACAGTGTCCTTGGCGTGCTGAAAAATCCCAAGAAAAGCCATGGGCTGTAGCGACTGTCATATTCCAAGGGCAGGCATGCGCAGATTGTGATTTGAGCAACCCAATGACTGCCGTGCTGAGTAGAGCCACTACGATAAAATAACCGAATTCAAACTTACGTGCTTTCAGATGCGGATATTTAAAACTGCATATCCATGCTGCGATATAGAGAACATAAACGCCTATGACGATATTCTTGATATAGCGATGGTTCAGCACCGCAAGTGCCCAATCATTACGATGAGGAAAACCACCATGTAGGTCGACCCAAGGCTGAATAAAAGTTTGGTCGAGCGAACCACCGACGGGAAAAACATAAAGGAGGCCAACCAAACTGAGTGCGAGCAGCAGGGCTTGTCGTAATAAAAATGAACGGTTCGAGAGCATAAGTCGTGTGATGTGCTGAAATTATTTTGTTTGAATGCTGCTATTTGAAACCACAAAACTTAAATCAGACTTAATCGGCTATTTGAACAGTATCGATATCGATAGCGAAGAAGGTGCATAAAGCAAAACGGGCATTGTGTTAAAGTTTTTGAAAACTCAGTAATAAAGATTTATGAGCATACGTGCAGTCCTTTTTGATTTAGATAATACTTTGACTCATCGAGATCACAGCGTTCAGGCCTATACGCAGTATTTAGCCGAGTCTTATCAGTCGACGCTGGTGGAGGTAGACCTTGTACAGATTAAACGTATTATTAATCGTATAGATAATGGGGGATATCCGAAAAAAGAACTCCTTACTCATCCGAGTATTGGGGCATCTGTCGCTTATGCTCTACAAACGGAGCTGGATTGGATACATCAACCCGATTTTGATGAGCTCACACAATTTTGGTTTCAGCACTTTGGTCAGTTTGCCGTGGCGATGCCGGGAGCATTGAGCTTGCTGCAGCAACTAAAACAGCAGCAGTATAAATTGGCGGTGGTGTCGAATGGTGGACATGCCACACGCCTGAATATTTTAAATGGACTGGGTTTTGCATCGTATTTTGATCAGATCATCAGCTCGGAAAGTGCAGGCATCAGTAAGCCCAAAGTTGAAATATTTCAGTACAGTTGTCGTGAGTTGGGCGTGACGGAAACCGAGTGTTTATTTATTGGTGATCATCCTGTCAATGATATTTATGGTGCGAGCCAAGCAGGGATGTCTGCTGTATTGCTTGAAGGCTTTCATACTTTAAGTGCTGAACAACAGCACAGCATTCCGAATAAAATTCAGCATTTGGATCAGGTCTTAAATTTTCTGAAATAATGCTAACAGAAATAAGGTATTGTCGAATTTTAGGGTTAAAAAAAGCGGCTTAAAAGCCGCTTTAGATTGTGTTGTTTAGAACATGTTTTCTTCAGAGTTTGCCGAAATGCGGTGAATACTTAAGTCTGCACCACGGAATTCTTCTTCTTGATCTAGGCGAATGCCCATCGTTACTTTGAGTAAACCATAAACGATAAAACCACCAGCCACTGCAATCACGATCGCGAGCAGCGTACCGATACATTGAGAGATCATTGAAATACCGCCTAAACCGCCCAACCATTTTTGTCCAAATACACCCACTGCAATACCACCGAAAGCACCACATACACCATGTAGTGGCCATACGCCAAGTACATCATCGACTTTGAGTTTGTTTTGAGTGTATGTAAATAGTTTGACAAAGATCAGACCTGCGATAGCGCCGATAATCAACGCACCGACAGGATGAACCACATCTGAGCCTGCACAGATTGCAACCAAACCTGCTAAGGGACCATTGTGTAAGAAACCCGGGTCATTTTTACCCATAAAGTTTGCTGCAAGCGTGCCGCCCACCATTGCCATGAGAGAGTTAATTGCAACCAGTCCTGAAATGGCATCCAAACGTTGCGCACTCATCACGTTAAAGCCAAACCAGCCAACGATTAAAATCCAAGAACCTAAGGCAAGGAATGGAATACTTGAAGGCGGGTGCGCGCTGATACGACCGTCTTTTTTATAGCGTCCATGACGTGCGCCAAGTAAAAGTACTGCAGCTAAAGCGATCCAACCGCCCATGGCATGTACCACGACCGAACCTGCAAAGTCATGAAAGGCTGCGCCAAATGTGCGTTCTAACCATGCTTGTAGCCCAAAATTACCATTCCACGCCATGCCTTCAAAAAATGGATAGACCAAAGCGACCAATAATAATGTGGCAATCGCTTGAGTCCGCATTTTTGCACGTTCAGCAATACCACCCGAAATAATCGCTGGAATGGCTGCGGCAAATGTCAGCAGGAAGAAACAACGCATTAAGTTGTAGCCATGATCGGCTGCTAAAGTGTCCCCAATATGGAAAAAGTGCTGACCATAAGAGATGTAATAACCCACAAAAAAGTATGCAATTGCGGAAATAGAAAAGTCAGTCAAAATTTTACTCAGCGCATTGACCTGATTTTTATGTCGTACTGTACCTAATTCTAAAAATGCAAAGCCAGCATGCATGGCAAGAACCAAGACTGCACCAAGAAGGAGAAAGAGGAGATCTATATTTTGCATAAGGTGTTCCAGTTTAGTGCGCTAGTTCACGAAAAGAAGTTCAGTATATCGAGCGGAATAATTTCGAAAAGAGGAGTGAGAGAGGGAAATTTTGATTAAAAAAACTAAAAAATGTAGAAGACTCGATATAAAGCAAAGACTTGCTTGAGCATGACAATAATGCACTAAAATAGTGCAATAATGATTTGCAATGACAAAATTAAATGAATGATTATTAAGTAAAAACTATGTTTTTAGAATCTGTTTAAAAAATGAAAAACAAATAGCGCCATTTCTGAGTTAATTCAGGGCAATTCATTATTTTGTATTTTTATCTGATTGATAGATGTTAGCGCGAGAATGAAACTTAAAATTGACGAATGATACATTTTGGGAGTCTGTCTGAGCATCTTGTGGTCTTCAAAAGATGAAAGCTGGATGGCTTGCCTGAACTGAAATAATGCACAGATATTAACCAATGAAATCTCTGCTGTTGCACTTTTAGATGGCGAAATAAACATCCAAGAGGGGGTTTTGTGGTGATGGTCGTTGGATCTTACTGTATTTTGATGACGTGTTTAATTGAAGCGGCACAGAATTTTAAAATTTAAGCCTTGAATGCTTAAGCTAAACGCTGTGTATTAATCGCTTCAGCCCAGTCACAACATCCGCAGCGCGGGCAGGTATCCTGAGCACCGTGAATGTACATGGTTTTGCCACAGTGCGTACAGGCATACAGCTGATGCATTTTGATATCTCGAACCGCTTTGTAGGGTTTCGGAAATAGTGGCAGTCCATAACGTACCTGCTCAGGTGGATAAAACAAAATACTAAATTTGCCATCACTTTCTAATAAACCAACTCGAACTTGTCCAAGATGCTCCACATTTTGCTGACGCATTTCAGAGAAAAATTCATCATGCGACATTTTTCCTTGTTTAATCTTTTCTAAAACCAATTCACCATCTTCAACAATGTAGAGGGCTTTGCCTTCAATTAAATCTTCAAAGGGTTGGTATTTCATCATGAGCCAAGTGATTACGCGGTATAAACCAATCACTACCGTCATCACAATGAGCGCTTGTAAGAGGGGGAGTTCCTCTTCAAACATCGGGTCGCCTGCAATAGAACCCAAAGCAAGGAGGATGGCAACTTCAAAGATGGATAACTGACGCACCCCGCGTTTACCTGTTAGGCGTAAGAATACGATGATTAAAACGAACATAATGACGCTACGCAAAATCACTTCGGCAGCAAAAGTCCATGTAGTGTCATGGATGAATATTTGATTTAAATCCATGTCTCATCCTTTTTTATCGTTATATGTTTTAACTTAGCAAAGCGCTAGGCGATAAAGCAGCTCAATTGTGTTAATTTTTAAGCATTATTTGAAAATGGATTTCATGCTAACGGTATTGTATGCATGAGATATTTGATGAAAAAAAGTGCTTTAAAATAGCCATAAAAAAAGCACCGACGAATCGATGCTTTTGATGTGGTCTGGCAATTTTTAAAGATGCTCAGTTATTTAATATGTTCTGCAATATCCGTAAAGATTACACCTAAACCATGTGCGCCAGCATCTGGATAGCCAAGACTACGGTCGCCTACAGTTCCCGCACGTCCCATACGCGCTACAATCTCTTTGGTATTTTCAGCGCCTTGAACCGCCGCTTTTGCACCAAGTACAAAGTTTTCTTTAAAGGTTTTATCTGTATGGGCAGACCAAGAATCTGCGCATGGCACAAGTGCATCAATCAGGGTTTTATCACCCACCACTGCGCCGCGTCCAAATGAACGCTCACCTGTAGTTTGAATGCCTTTGACCGCTGCTTGCAGCATCTCTGCGAAATCAGCGACAGTTAAAACTGATTTGCCTTGAATTGATTTCGCTGCTGCACGGAATGCTGAACCCCAGATTGGGCCAGACGCGCCACCACAATGTTCCATAATGATCATTGAGCAGTTCAGCATGAATTCATCCATCTGCTGCGCTTGAATCAGACTTTGCCATTCACGTTTTAATTGCTTAAAGCCTTTCGCCACGCTCATACCGAAGTCGCCGTCACCAGCATGCGCGTCCAGCTCACAGAATGGCACTTCATTTCTAATGATACAGGCAGACATCACATCCACCACATAACGCATGTTTTCGATGGTGAATTGCTCATTGCTAATCACCGCATGTTCAGGCTGTGTTTCAACTTGGGTGTTTACTACAGCTTTGGCTGAAGCATCTTTGGACACAAAAGTTAAAGGCTTTGCTGCTGAACCATCCATTTTAAATGCAGGGGTGTTGGCTGCTGCATCGAGGTAAGTTTTCAATTCATCATCGACAGAAAGCAAGGACACAGATGCACCATTCATGTCGATACTGGTCATATAGTTGCCGACAAATGTGCGGTAAATTTTGATGCCTTTACGTGCAAGGTGTTCGCATACATCATGGTTAAAGACATACAACTCTTGCAGCGGTGTGCTACCAAAACCGTTGACCAAAACTGCAACTTCAATCAAATCAGGACGATCCAGAAATAGGTCATCAACAATGCGCTGCGCCAGTTCTTTAGATGGCAGGATTTTTTCACGACGGATGCCCGGTTCACCGTGAATGCCGACGCCGTATTCCATTTCATCATCAGCTAAAGTGAACGTTGGCGTGCCTTTGGCAGGAACGGTACATGAGCTATAGGCAAAACCAAGGCTAATAACGTTATCCGCAGCTTTTTGAGCCAGCTCTTTCACGCGAGCAAGTTCATACCCTTTAGAGGCAGCAGCACCGGCAATCTTATGCACGAAGATTGTACCAGCAACACCACGACGCCCAACGGTATATAGGCTGTCTTTAACCGCAATGTCATCTGCCACTTTTACATAGTCAACTTTAATGCCGTCTTCAGTTGCAAGGGCTGCGCCATTCTGGAAATTCATCATATCGCCAGAATAGTTTTTGATGATCATCAGCACGCCTTTGTCAGTTGCGACTTGCTGTAAGGCTTTATAAACCTGAATTTGCGATGGAGATGCAAATACATCACCACATACGGCAGCGTCTAACATGCCTGTGCCTACAAAGCCTGCATGGGCAGGTTCGTGACCGCTACCACCACCACTGATAAGTGCCACGTTATTGTGTTTTTCTTTACGTGAAATGATTTTGTGCGACTCGTTAAATGCGAGTTCTGGATGGGCAAGAACAAAGCCTTTGCACATTTCAATTACGATGTTTTCTGCACCGTTCATGAGTTTTTTCATGGATGTACCAATCTGTATTTATAGGGGAGAATGTAAAAAAGTTTATTATTATCGAAAAACATAATGTTTGCTGACATAAAAGTGTAAAAAAGGGCGGTTTTAGATTGAAGAGTTAGAAAATAAACATTTTTTGATATATAAATCTTGTTGGAATGAATCCCCCTAAATCCCCCTTTTTTAAAGGGAGGTTAGGAGGGATTGCATAATTGAGGTGTAGCAGTCATCTTTTGTAAGAAAATAGTAACGCAACTTGAATGTTGTTTTTTAAGTTTTTGAAAAATATAATTTATTTGTATTTAAATAAGTGAAAAATTATGACAGAGTATACAAAAGTAAATTTCTTAGTGGGGGTTAATGGGAGTGGTAAAAGCCGACTTTTGAATTCTATAGGACAAAAGTATTTAAGGCAAAATAAAAGTGTTTTAGCAATATCAAATACGGTCTTTGATAAATTTCATCAAAAAGGCTATAAAAAATTAAGTGCTAGAGCAGGAAAATTTTTTTTAAAGAAGACTATAATTGATTCAATATTAAGTGAAAATAACAGAATCTATAATATCTTAGAATATTTAGGTTATGAAAAAGAGCTAGGTGTTTTAATCTCATTCTACCCAGATTTTGATGGTGATTTTCTAACATATTTTATTAGAAGTATAGATAAATATAATAAATTTAAAGCGCCTGATGCGCATAGTTATATTGACTATAATTTAGATGACCTTGAAGCATTCTGTATTCAATTAAAAGAATTTTTACATCCATATAATGATTATGATGAATATTTCTTTGATCTTGGATATTGGGGGCATCTTGATAGAAACCTCAAGACAATGCCAATTTTTAGAAAACTTTATGAATTATTTGCAAATAAGAAAATAATTAAAATTGACTTCTTGCTATTTAAAGGTAATCAAAGTTTTAAGTTGGATGGAGCAAGCTCAGGAGAGTCTCATTTTTTGGCACAGATGCTATTTTTGGATAATAGTTTAAATAATAATGAAAAAAATATTATTTTAATTGATGAGCCTGAAATTAGCTTACATCCAAAGTGGCAAAGAGAGTACTTGGTCAAGATATATGATTATTTTTATTTGTATGATATGAAAATATTTATAGCTACACATTCGCCACTAATTATTTCAAAAATTCAAGTAAATCAAAAAAAATTATATGATGACTATATAGGAAATATTGAATATAAAATATTTAAGGTCGTAAATCAAAACTTAACTGTTATAGAAGAAGATGAAGACTATAGTATTGAGTCTTTATATTGGGAAGTATTTGGTATTCTAACTCCAGATAATTCTTTTTTATCGAGATATTGTGTAGATTTACTCGATCAATATGATCTTGGAAGGATTACACATGATGAAATTTCTCAAAAATTTAATGAACTCAAAGATGCATGTGATCTCGATATTCAAAGAAATACACTAAATAAAATATTTGATGAATTTGTAAGAGGTTAAGCAAATGAGCTCTATAGATTTCTCGAATTACCAATGTATATACCCTAAGCTAACTTTAAAAGGTGAACCGAGAGCTCACCCATGTGTTTGTAAAAATAAACCTTGGGATTGCAAATCTTTTAAAGGCTTAAAACAGCAAATTAAAAAGAAGCTAAAAGCTGATTTTGATTTAAGATGTTCATATTGTTTAAGAAAATTTTCTGAAGATGAAGACATTATTGTTCATATAGAACATGTATTACCTAAAGATGTTTATACAAAATATACTTTTGATGATAGAAATTTAGCCTTATCATGCCCTAGATGCAATACAGGATCTCAAAAGGGAACTAGAGTTGATTTCATCAATAATCTATTATCAAATAAGAATTATGATGATTCTGTTGATTTTTCCTTAGATAATTATTTGTTCATTCATCCTGTATTAGAAAAAAATATTAATTTTTACCAGCTGATTAGTTTGGATATAGATAAAGATGTTTTTAGAAGATATAAAATTATTAATTATCATCCTAAGCTCCGCTACACTTTTAAATTTTTTAATTTAAAGAGAATCGAAGTAGGTAGTCTAGATAGTTGTATGGGAATTCCTAGAAAGCAAATAGAAAGACTTAAAGATAAATATTTACGAATTCCAACTCAAATATAAAAAATCCCCTCATTAGAGGGGATTTTTTCAAACTAATTACTGAACTGAATCATCCAAATTTGGCGCTAACCAACGCTTCGCCTCATCCAATGTCCAGCCTTTACGTTTCGCATAATCCTCAAGCTGATCGCCTGCGATTTTACCCACGTTAAAGTATTGGCTTTCAGGGTTTGCATAGTAGAAACCGCTGACAGATGAAGGCGGCCACATTGCAAAACTAGAAGTCAATTGCGTACCAATCTTGTCAGTGGAACCGAGCCAGTCAAACAATGGTGCTTTTTCAGAATGCTCAGGACAAGCAGGGTAGCCCGGTGCAGGACGGATGCCCACATACTTCTCTTTAATCAATTCTTCATTGCTTAAGGTTTCAGACGCTTGGTTACCCCAGAACTCTTTACGGATGCGCTCATGCAAATGCTCCGCAAACGCTTCCGCAAAACGGTCACCTAAAGATTGCGCAAGAATTGCAGAGTAGTCATCGCCTTTAGCTTTGTACTCATTGGCCATTTCTTCTGCACCAAAGATCGATACAGTGAAACCGCCCAAGTAGTCTTCTGCGACACCTTTAGGCGCAATAAAGTCCGCTAATGACAAGTTTGGTTTACCTGTCACTTTATCAGACTGTTGACGAATGTGATGGAAGGTATGCGTAACCGATTGACCATCTTCGCTATACACTTCAACCGAATCCGCTGCAGAACGGTTAGCAGGGTAAATACCAAACACAGCACGAGCATCAAAACGTTTGTTGTCGATGATGTCTTTTAGCATGGTCTGTGCTTGTTCATACAAGTCAGTTGCTGCTTCACCTACAACTTCATCCGTTAAGATAGCAGGGAATTTACCTGCCAAACTCCAAGAAATGAAGAACGGTGTCCAGTCAAAGTACTCAACTAATGTTTCCAATGGATAATTGATCAGCGTTTGCGTACCAATAAAGTTTGGCTTCACAGGCGCATTGGCAGCAAAGTCAATTTTTAAGCCATTTTCTACAGATTCAGCATACGTCAGTTTGGCCGCTTTTGGCTGTTTATTGGCAATACGCTCACGGACTTTTTCATATTCAGCACGGGTTTCTGCAACAAACTTCGGTTTCATTTCTTTAGAAAGTAAAGTTGTTGCTACACCCACCGCACGAGATGCATCGGCAACATAAATCACCGCATCATTTGAATATTGCGGATCAATTTTTACTGCTGTATGTGCTTTAGATGTGGTTGCACCGCCAATCATCAATGGAACATTAAAGCCTTTGCGCTGCATTTCTTTCGCAACAAAAACCATTTCATCTAAAGACGGTGTGATCAGACCTGATAGACCAATAATGTCGACTTTTTCATCAATCGCAGTTTGCAGAATCTTCTCGCAAGGCACCATCACGCCAAGGTCGATAATGTCATAGCCGTTACAGCCCAACACCACGCCCACGATATTTTTACCGATGTCATGCACATCGCCCTTCACAGTTGCCATTAGGACTTTACCCTTAGATTGGCCAGCTGTTTTTTCCGCTTCAATGAACGGGTTCAGCCAAGCTACAGCCTGTTTCATGACACGTGCAGATTTCACGACTTGCGGCAGGAACATTTTGCCTGAACCGAACAAATCACCTACAACGTTCATTCCGTCCATCAGCGGACCTTCAATCACATCGAGTGGACGTTTAGCTTTTAAGCGCGCTTCTTCAGTATCTTCATCGATGAACGTTGTGATGCCTTTAACCAAAGCGTGTTCAAGACGTTTTTCAACTGGAAGTTCACGCCATTCCAAGTTTTCCACTTGTTTTTGTGCAGCGCCTTGACCACGGTATTTTTCAGCAACTTCAAGCAGCTTTTCTGTAGCTTCTTGATGGCTTTCACCTTGGTTTTGGTTCAAGATCACATCTTCAACCGCAGCTTTCAGTTCAGCATCAATATCATCATAAATCGCCATTTGACCTGCGTTGACGATACCCATAGTCATGCCTTGCTGAATGGCATGGTATAAGAACACTGAGTGAATCGCTTCACGTACAGGCTCGTTACCGCGGAAAGAGAACGATACGTTAGACACACCGCCAGAAATCATGGCATGCGGCAAGTTTTGCTTAATCCAGCCAGTCGCTTCAATGAAGTCCACAGCATAGTTATTGTGTTCTTCAATACCAGTTGCCACGGCAAACACGTTCGGGTCAAAAATGATGTCTTCAGCAGGGAAGCCAACTTCATTCACTAACACGTCATAAGAGCGCTTACAGATTTCTTTTTTACGTGCAGCTGTATCGGCCTGACCATTTTCGTCAAAGGCCATTACAATTACGGCAGCGCCATACTGACGGCACAAACGTGCTTTTGCAACGAACTCGTCATAGCCTTCTTTTAAGGAAATCGAGTTAACAACCGCTTTACCTTGTACACATTTTAAGCCCGCTTCAATGATTTCCCATTTAGATGAGTCAATCATGATCGGCACACGTGAAATTTCAGGTTCAGAGGCTACAAGATTCAGGAAGTGCACCATTGCGCCTTCTGAATCCAGCATGCCTTCATCCATGTTGATGTCGATAATCTGAGCACCGGCTTCAACTTGCTGCTGTGCAACTTCTAAAGCTTCGGCAAAGTTTTCTTCACGGATTAAACGTAGGAATTTTTTAGAACCTGTCACGTTGGTACGTTCACCGACGTTTACAAACAGCGAATCTTCTGTAATGTTGAACGGCTCTAAACCGCTTAAACGGCAAGCGGGTTTGGTTTCTGGCACTTGGCGCGGCGCAATGTCTTTTACGGCATTGGCAATAGCACGGATGTGATCCGGCGTTGTACCGCAGCAGCCGCCAGTGATGTTAATCAAGCCACTTTCTGCAAATTCTTTAATAAAGGCAGCGGTTTGTTCAGGGGTTTCATCATAACCGCCGAAGGCATTTGGTAAGCCAGCGTTCGGATGCGCCGAAACAAAAGTATCGGCAACGTCAGCAATGGTTTTTACATGCGGACGCATGGCATCTGCACCTAGGGCACAGTTAAAGCCAATCGACAATAAATCACCATGACGCACAGAGTTCCAGAACGCCTCTGCGGTTTGGCCTGTTAATGTACGACCTGAGGCATCGGTAATCGTGCCTGAAATCATCAATGGCAATTCGTAGCCAATTTGGTTGAAGACTTCTTTCACTGCAAAAATGGCAGCTTTACAGTTCAAAGTATCAAATACTGTTTCAATTAAAAGAATGTCTGCACCGCCTTCAATCAGGGCATGCGCAGCTTCAATATAGTTTTCTTTTAACTCATCAAAAGTAATGTTACGAAATGCTGGGTCATTTACATTTGGCGAGATCGAGCAAGTACGTGAAGTCGGGCCAAGCACACCTGCTACAAAACGCGGTTTTTCAGGCGTTGAGTATTTTTCACAAGCGGCTTTGGCAATACGCGCTGCTTCACGGTTGATCTCTGATACCAAATCTTCCATGTGGTAGTCAGACATTGAAACTTTAGTGCCGTTAAAGCTGTTGGTTTCAATAATGTCTGCACCAGCATCGAGATAGGCTTCATGAATGCCTTGAATAATTTGCGGTTGAGTCAACACCAATAGGTCATTATTGCCTTTGAGGTCAGATGCCCAATCTGCAAAACGCTCACCACGGTAGTCAGCTTCTTCGAGTTTATGACGCTGAATCATGGTGCCCATTGCACCGTCGATAATCAGAATCCGTTGAGCGAGCAGCTCTTTTAGGGTGGCAAGCGTGGACATAAATAACCCCAATCCGATGGAATATAAAATCGGCAAATATATTAACAGAATTCATTGCAGTTTTATTGATATTCAATCATCTTCACAGTGCGCAATTATTAGCTTGTTGAATTAATGAGCAATATTGCAACTTGATAATTTCATATTCCAATTTCATATAAATGTATGGAAAGCTTCATGAATTTGTAATATTGCTCAGGCAAGATTAAAAAACATCCAGCAGGGCTATGCAATATGACAAAAAAACATGACAGATGAAATATAAGTTGAAACATTGGGTTTTAAAGAAAATAAAGTTTAAATACGCAGATTAAATAACTGATTTACTTTATGAAAGTAGAGTATGGAAGTCGGTGTTTAACGCTTAAAAAAAACAAATAAAGCATGAAAAATTGCTTTATATGACACCGCTTTGTCATATAATTGTCATAATTAAATTGAACAATATGGGGATTTTAAAATCCTCTATTCCTGCCTGCATGAATTCTAAACAAACTCCCGTAGATTCAGCGCACACGTCGACTCCTCAAAAGTCCACGAATGTTCATGTGCCTACACCGAAATTCTTTATGCCGGTATTTTTAACGGTGATTATTTCAACGTTGATTTATATTGGTTTTCAGGTGACTGCCGATTTAGCGCATGTTCCGCCTTTAAGTCTTTATTCAATGATTTTATTGGGCACAGCCTTATTCATCGCACTTGGCTTTGAATTTGTAAATGGTTTCCATGACACTGCAAATGCAGTAGCAACAGTGATTTATACCAACGCCTTGTCAGCACCGGTTGCGGTAATGTGGGCGGGTTTCTGTAACTTCCTAGGCGTAATGGTTGCCAGTGGTGCAGTCGCTTACGGCATTATTGCCTTGTTACCTGTTGAATTGATTATGAATGTCGGTTCAGGTGCTGGCTTTGCCATGGTTTTCGCTATGTTGATCGCAGCGATTTTGTGGAATTTAGGGACTTGGTTCTTAGGCATCCCAGCGTCTAGTTCGCATACTTTGATTGGTTCTATTCTTGGCGTTGGCATCATGAACTACCTGTTAAATGCAGGTGGTGGTGCGAGCGGTGTAGATATGGAGCAGGTGCTTAAAGTCGGTAAGGCGTTATTGTTTTCTCCACTGATTGGTTTTGCATTTGCAGCCCTAGTTTTCTTGTTGGTGAAGCGTATTTTCCGCAAACAGCTAGAATTGTTTCAGCCACCAGAAGGCAATAAGCCGCCACCACCACTGATTCGTGCAATTTTGATCTTTACCTGTACAGGTGTAAGTTTTGCGCACGGTTCAAATGATGGTCAAAAAGGTATGGGGCTGATCATGCTGATTTTGATCGGATGTGTGCCATTGGCTTATTCATTGAATAAGAACTTAGATAATCAACATATTCAATCTTTCCATCAGTTATCTGCTCAAACTGCGACTGCGATCTACGCAGAGCATAAGGATATTCCTGATGCACAAGCACGTGATGTACTCACCAAATACATTCAAACCAAAGAAGTCAGCCCAGAAGTTGTGCCAGCTTTGGCAAGTTTGACCGATCATTTAGGTGAGCGTGTTGCACAGTATGGCGACTTAAAAGATATTCCTGAACAAGAAGTATCTTCGATTCGTAATGACATGTACCTCAGTACCACTGCTTTTAAACGTCTAGATAAAGCTGAACAACTACCAGCAATGGCAGAAGCTGAACAAAAGACAGTGAAGGAATATCGTAGTCACTTAGATTCGTTCTTGCAGTACATTCCAACATGGGTAAAAGTCGCTGTTGCATTGGCACTAGGTCTTGGAACCATGGTGGGTTGGAAACGTATTGTTGTGACTGTCGGTGAACGTATTGGTAAAAACCACATGACCTATGGTCAGGGTATGTCTGCCGAGCTTGTTGCTATGTCAACGATTGCTGCTGCGGATGGTTTTGGTATGCCTGTATCGACTACACACGTACTTAACTCTGCGGTTGCAGGTACCATGGTCGCGAATAAATCGGGTCTGAACTTTACAACAGTGAAAACCATTCTATCGGCTTGGGTCTTCACTTTACCTGCAACGATCTGTCTATCAGGTTGCTTGTACTGGTTATTCTTGAAAGTGTTCTAAGCAACTCAAATTCTAGGTATAAAAAAACGCTGCTTCGGCAGCGTTTTTTTATGGCTTTATCTCAGACATCACCGATTTGAATGGGATGACTGAGCTGAAATGGAATAGTCAAACTAACAAGTTGAAGCTTTGCAAAGTTCAACACTTATTTGAACCAATGCCGTTACGCTTTTTTAAACAGTCCCAATACTTTTTTCACGGGCAATTTCTCTTCAGCAAAACCATACAGCGCCGCAAAAGGTAAGGCGGTACGTGCCAAATAAGCTACACGCCATAAGCCACCATGGTTGGCACCATGCATCATGAGTTCTAAAGGATGGTCTAGCGCTGTTTCAGGGTTTGCAACTGAGTGAGGATTTCTCAAGTCATGAATCCATAAAGCCGCCATGAGTGCATTGGTGGTTTCAGGTTGAAAAGATTCAACATCAAATAAACTCGCACCATTAAATGCGGCTTTTAATAATGGATTCTTCGTCACTGAGCGAGTCGTGGTGGATGGCGCAATATTGATACTAACCCGCTGACCATTTTGACGTGCGACAGTTGCGCGCCATTGTTGGATACGTTTTGCGAGTGCGTAGTTTGGACCTTGTTCCACCACCAAACAGTCAGCGATACCATAGGATTTTCCATTGTCTGCTGTGGTGGTTTGCTCATTATTTTGCTTAAAGAAATGCTGACCTGTGACTTTGGCAATGCTTTGCGTCAATAGCTTTTGTGCAGACGCACGGTTTTGGAATTTGGCTTGCGCTGCCGTAACAATCTCTTCTGGAACCGCATAGACATCGGTCGGAGTACACATAAACATCAAGCTGGTGTCGGCTTTTTGTTGACTGACATAAGCCATGATGCTGTCCATCGCCATTGCAACACGAACATGCTTTTCACCATCTAAATAGGCAATTGCAGCCAGATCAAGTTGATGTTCACTTTGTGCAAGCCACTGTGCAATTTCAGGAATGTGTGTCAGTAAATTGGCGCCCAATTTGTGTTTTAGTTCTTGAATGGGAGTGTCTTCATGCACAGCGTCGAGACTTGGTGCATATAAAGTGGCATTACCGGCCTGAACCGTGCTTAAGATTCGATCCCAAACACGTTCATTATTGAGGTCGATAGCTACAATATTGGCTTTCCATTTTGCTAACCACGTCAGAGGGCCTGCTTCGGAGGCAGCACCAAAGAGCACCATAGTCCGATCTGACAAATCGAACCATTCTGGGTGTGCAATGGCTTCACGTAATGCGTCGGCATGACTGGCTTCAATGATGCCAGCATCTTGCCATTTTTGAATCTGAGCCAGTAAAGCCTCACCTTGAAGTTTTTGACCATGATAGGGCACATACCACTCAGGCGCTGCGACACTTTCACCTTTTAATTTCACGGTATGCAGCGGATGTGCAGTCAAAGCTACTGCATCTTTGAGCGTATACTTTTCTTGATTACGATAAAACTCAAAGACGTGATGCGCTTTATTTAAACCTTGCTCAGCAATGTTGATCGCAGCTTCAGATGATTGAATTCCTTGTTCAACCAAGGCTTTAAAATATTCAGGATATTTTTTACGCCAGTTTTTTTCTTGTTTTGCACGTACAGAAGAGTGATGGTCAACTGCAGCTAAGGCTTCAGCGATAATTTCACGACCAGTTTTAGATGTACTCGGCTTTTGGTTTGAAGCCGAAATGGGAAATTGAAGACCTTCAGTTGAACTCGACATGCAAAATATCTCAGCTAATTTTGTCATTAATATACAGATGTATACATTATCTATGCCAAATTAAAAAATAGGGTGGCATAAAGTGCCAGATTTATATGATTTGTCATGTGCTTTTGTGAACTTTCGTAGAATATACAGCGTCAATTTTTATTGTCGGAATTGAAAAAGCCTTCGGTTTGAAGGCTTAAAAGAAGAGGGCATTATATCAATAACGGCAAATCAACAACGGCCTTTTTTAGCCTGTCCGGGCGGGCAAAAGTCGCCATGGCGATCTGGATAATTATAAGGATAGTGATTACGATCTGGGTCGACCACGATACTGCCTTCACGGGTGTGAACCGCACAAGCACTCAACACGCAGGTCAACAACAAACTTGAGAACATCAGGACTATTTTCATTGGAATTTTCCCTTTTTTATTCTGTGTCATTTCAGTTTAAATCAGGGCAAGGGAAGATAGCGTTTCAATCTGCTGTGAAATTGTATAGCTCGATATTCAAAGTGCAGTGTTGGAGATGTGGGAAATTGGCTAAAGAAAAAAATTAAAGGACATTTCGATTTAACGCAGCACAATAAAAAGCCTAAACTGAAACGGTTTAGGCTGTCATTTTACTGGTTACATCAGGCTGATTTTTTAGACTTAACGTTAGAAAGGAACATTTAGTAACTGACTTAAGAAATGCGGAATAAGCTTCGGTTCAAGAATGATCGTCATGATCACACCATAAGCTGCGCCCCATAAGTGCGCGCTGTGGTTAATGTTACTGTTGCCACGTTTACCTGACCAAATACTATAAGCCACGTACAGCACGGCAAAAATAATCGCAGGAACAGGAATAAAGAATACAAAAATCAGTTTCCACGGTTCAAACAAGATATAAGCAAAGAGTACTGCAGATATTGCCCCAGAAGCCCCTAAACTTGCCCAATGGGTATCATGCTTATGTTTTAAATAACTCGGAATAATCGCAGCGATCAAACCGCCTAAATAAAACAATACAAAGCCCATGTCGAAGAAATATTGGCGATAAAAACTTTCAATCACGCTACCAAAGAAAAATAAGGTAATCATGTTGAACAATAGGTGCGCACCATCTGCATGAATAAAACCATGGCTAATAAATCGGTCATATTCGCCACGACTGAGGGCTGGCGGCCAAAATAACAAACGATTCATCACTTTCTGATTTGAAAATGCAATCAGTGAAATCACCACCGTAATCAGGATAATGGTCACGGTGTGGTTAAAGGGTAGGCCCAACATATATGACTATTCTACTTGTTAAAATTTATGCTCAATAATGCCATTAAATCTGCCTAAAGCGTGAACTTTCAGAATAATTCCGACAATTTTAGTTGATTTTTTTCTAATGCCCCGCATCTTAAGTTAAAATAGCGACTTCAGCTTGAGGAAATATTGTAATGTCGACTGAGAACAACAGCACAGCAGTTGCTGAAGAAATTCCAAACCTATTGATCACTCCAAATGCCCAAGAGTATTTGAAAGATCTTTTGGATAAACAAAATACACCGGGCATTGGTGTACGTGTTTTTGTGGAAAATCCGGGTACGCCACGTGCTGAATGTTGTATGGCTTACAGTGCACCAGAAGAAGTTGTGCCTACAGACTATAAACAAGACTATCCAGATTTCCCTGCATTTATTGACACACCGTCTATTCCATATCTTTTGGATGCGGTGATTGACTATAACAAAGACCGTTTTGGTGGTCAGTTAACTTTCCGTGCGCCAAACTCTAAAGTGCCACGTGTGGGTCCAGATGCCTCTGTAGAAGAGCGAATCACTTATGTTCTACAGTCAGAAATTAACCCTGGACTTGCAGGTCATGGTGGTAACTGTGCATTGGTAGAGGTGGTTGAAGATGCAGAACATGGTTTAACTGCAGTGCTTAAATTCGGTGGTGGTTGCCAAGGTTGTTCTTCAATCGATTTAACCTTGAAACAAGGTGTTGAAACAACATTGAAGCAGCATGTACCTGAGTTAATGCGTGTTGTTGACCAAACGGATCACAGTAATACTGAAGGTGCTTATTTCAAATAAGTTCAGTATTTTTATGAAAAGCCGCAACGTTGCGGCTTTTTTATTGTCTAAATCAAAAAAACGAAGATTTTCAGATATTTCTAGGGTTTTTACATCAAAATGATAAGCGATATCACAAATATAAATGAGAATGATTATTAAAATTAATTGCAATATTATTTATGTTGGTTACAATGTGCAACACATTATTCTAGATTTCTCCATAACTTAGCCACTTTGGGAACAACCAAATGACCAAGCATCTCCTCCGTTCAACACTTACACTTTCAGTACTAAGCGCAATGGTAAGCCTCAGCCATGCGAATGAAGCAGCAGAAGCAGTCGATGAATCTGTAGTTAAAATGGAAACTATTGTTGTTACCGCAGCAGAACAGGTTAAACAATCATTAGGTGCTTCAAAAATTACGGCAGAAGATTTAGAAAAAATGCCGGTTGTGAATGATATTTCAGAGTATGTGCGCCGTATGCCGGGTGTGAATTTGACTGGTAACAGTGCCACAGGCCAACGTGGTAATAACCGTCAAATTGATATCCGTGGTATGGGGCCTGAAAACACGTTGATCTTAATTGATGGCAAGCCTGTAAATTCGAGAAACTCAGTACGTTATGGCTGGCGCGGTGAGCGTGATACACGTGGCGATTCGAACTGGGTACCTGCAGATGCCATTGAATCGATTGAAGTGCTGCGTGGTCCAGCAGCAGCGCGTTATGGTTCAGGTGCGATGGGTGGTGTGGTCAATATTAAAACCAAGAAAGTGACCAATGAAGTGCATGGCTCTGTGGAAGTTTTTACCAATCAGCCTGAAGACGCTAAAGAGGGTGCGAGTCACCGTGAAAGCTTTAACTTAAGCGGGCCAATTCTCAAAGATGTCCTTTCATATCGTTTCTACGGTAGTTATAACAAAACCGATTCAGATGCTGCGGATATTAATGCATTAATGGACAATGGCGCGCGTATGGCGGGTCGAGAAGGCGTTGAAAATAAAGATATCGCAGGGCGCTTGGCTTGGCAGTTGAATGATCAACAAGTCTTGATGTTTGACGCAAGTGTTGGCCGTCAAGGCAACCGTTTTGCAGGCGACAGTCAAAACAGTGTATTTGATCCAGCCGATCCAAACAAAGCACCAATTTTATCCGCTTTAATCGGTGAAGAAACCAATACCATTTATCGTGATAGTTTTGCATTAACTCATGAAGGTACTTGGGGTTGGGGTGACAGTAAACTCATTGCGCAATATGACAAAACCAAAAATAAACGCCTACCTGAAGGTACAGGCGGTAGTACTGAGGGACAGATTAATAATCTCGAGAATAAACAAACGTCACATCTAGAAACCATTCGCTTTAATGCAGAAGCCAATCTGCCGTTCCAATGGTATGTCCCACAAGTATTAACTTTAGGCGCTGAATGGGTTGAAGATGACTTTACCGATACGGTTAATACACAAGCTGGCGCAGGCGGTTTTGGTGATGTGTTGACCTCAGGTGACCGTTCACACATGGATTCACGGATTGCATCGGCCTATGTTGAAAACAATATGAACTTGGGCGAAAGCACCGATGTTGTTTTGGCACTACGCTATGATAATCATAGTAAATCGGGCGATAGCTGGAGTCCAAGTCTCAATATTACGCAAAAACTTGGCGACTATTGGACATTAAAAGGTGGTGTGGCTAAGGCGTATAAAGCACCCAATATGTACCAAAATGCGGAAGGTTATCTGTTAAGCACTCGCGGTAATGGCTGTCCGATTGGGCTGAGCCAATGTCTATTACAAGGTAATGGCGATCTCAAACCTGAAACTTCAGTGAATAAAGAATTAGGTGTACAGTTTGAAAAAGACATCGTAAATGCAAGCTTTGCATGGTTCCGTAATGATTATAAAAATAAGATAGTTGCAGGGGATACACGTCTAGAAGAACTAGAAGTAAATGGAACAACATATAATGTACTGCGTTGGATGAATACGCCAGAAGCCTTGGTGGAAGGTGTTGAAGGAAGTATTTCTTTGGACTGGGGTGATATCACGTGGACCAATAACGTCACCTATATGATCAACTCTGAAGATAAACGTACTGGCAATCCACTTTCAGTGATTCCAAATTACACCATAAACTCTATTTTGAACTACAACATCACGGATCGATTAGACAGTAACTTTGTCTATACCCAATATGGTCGTCAAAAACCACGTCAATATGCAGAAACCAGTCTTGAAAGCAAAAATGGCTTGGCGATGGATAGCGTGAAAAGTTATGGCATTGCAGGCATTAACTTTGGTTATAAATTTAATGCGGCTTTAAGTGCTCGTATCGGTGTGAATAACCTATTTGATGAGCAAAAACTGCGTGATAAAACGGTCAACCAAACATATAACGAGCCGGGTCGAGCTTATTATGCAAGTTTGAAATACCAGTTCTAAGTATGTCCAAAAAGAAAAGCCGCTTAACGCGGCTTTTTTTATGTTGGGATATTTAAAATTTTCAGTGCTTCACTTGAGTAGTAGAATTGTTCTAAATAGA
The DNA here is from genome assembly GCF_013419345.1 of Acinetobacter sp. YH12086. Classification (NCBI taxonomy): domain Bacteria; kingdom Pseudomonadati; phylum Pseudomonadota; class Gammaproteobacteria; order Moraxellales; family Moraxellaceae; genus Acinetobacter; species Acinetobacter sp. YH12086. Next base: position 27,073 of record NZ_VPAF01000012.1, on the reverse strand, counting down.
GACGTGAACGCTCACGCAAATAACCCGACTCAATCATTTGTTGAACGATAGGATTGAGTAAGTTTTGAAGTTCATGCTGAATCAGTGCTTCATCAATATTTAAATCACATAGCAATAAATCAAAAGGGCGTTCTGCATTGCGCACGTACCAAGCGTATACGCCATCATGCACTTGCTGTTTCATATACTCAGACTGTCGCATAAAGTCCCAAATTTCATGACCCATGGCAACTGTTTGCGGCAAGTCCTGAACTTCAACATAGTTCTTTAATACTGAAACTGGCAGCGCTTTAATTTTATGCCACAAATTGGCTTGGAAATGGTAAAGCTTATGATCATCAAAGTGCTGATTTAACACGGTTTCACTCATTTGACTGAGCTTTAAAATATTCTTTTGCAAGTATTTGCTGACCGCATTATCTAAATTGGTATCAGTGACATTTTCCAGTACCGATTTCCCCATTTTCATAAATCGTGAAACACCGGGTACCGATTTTGCAATCACTGAGTTGTCTAAATAATCTTGTATCGCATGTTGAATCAACTGACTGATCATGGCTGAAAATGCAGGATTGTTGACCATGGTATGAATTAAACGCTGACGATGTCCTTGTTTACTTGCCACATACTGCGCAATTTTATCGATGGTCAACACTGGAATGATTTCCGCAATCGTGGTGCTGTCATTTGCAGGATGAATCAGTGCAAATTTGATATGTTCAGCAATTTGTTCAATCAGAAATTGACTTGCAGGGGTATTTAGAATTTGCTTTTGCAACAAAGCATTGATTTGATCAAAACTCCAAATCTGCTGCAAAGATTGTTTACGAAACCATTGATAAAAATGGGTGAATTCAGTGGCTACGGTATCATTGTGTGAAAAGCTCTGATCTAAAAAGTTCAGTTGAGCGTCAATCAACTGCTCAATCATCGGGTTTTTCTGCATACTTTCCCTGAAGTCCCAGTGATGGGGATCTAAAAATGGCGAATGCTCAGTTTAACTGAATCAGTTTATCTACCAAAGGGTTTTTAAACTTTTGACTTTTCGCAAGGAAAGGCAAGTAATGGTCTGCAACTTGTTGTTCAGCTTCTAAGATTGGCATATGACCAACGTTATTTAAAATCACTGGGGTTTCTGCACGTTTCAGTAAAGACTTGAGTTCGCCAGCCACTTCCACATTAAAGATTTTATCTTGTTTGCCCCAAAGGATCAGGGTTGGGGCTTCTACTGTTCGTGTTAATCGAGCAAAAGTTTCAGGGGTGTAGATTCGATTGAGCGTGACGACTTGATCGATCATTTTACTAGTGAAGGGCGCACGCGCAATTAAGATATTTTCCTGCGCTTCTTTAAGCTGTGTTGGAACATTGGGCGGATTTTGCATGAGTTTATGCATAACATCATCTAAATCACCCGGTTTTGAAACGATTAAATTTTTAAGTTTATACGGGTCGCGGGTGTAACTGGTATTGGCCTGTTTATAAATGCCCGCGCTGTTGAGTAAAAATAAGCTTTGGGTGTCAAAAGGATATTGAGAGGCATATACCGTGGCAATGGAACCACCCAATGAGTGACCTGCAACATTTAGTTTATCTTCAATATCTATTTTAAGGACAAACTGGCGTAGTTGTTCCGTGACATTCGGCACTGAGACATCAAAATCGACCGGCACATGTGTATCGCCATTGGCCGGAAGGTCAGGGATGATCACGTGATAGTTCGGTGTTAAATAATGCGCAACACGATTCCAATTATCACGTGTGCCGCCTAAACCATGAATCAGCAAAATGGTAGGTTTAGAGCGTTGACCGCCTTCGCTATAACTCCAATTCACATTTCCGACTTGAACGCTGTGTGTGACTAAACCTGCCGCTTTACGTTCTTGGCTCAAATAGTTTTGCACGATAGAGGGTACAGCCAGATTTTTGCTGATGGGAGATGGATTTGCAGCCAAAGCATGGTTGGCAGTAAACGTCATACAGCAAATTGTTGCTAGCTTGAAAAAGTCAAAAACGCGTGAATGATGTCCTTTCATTGACGTTTACCCCAGTTAAATCGAATAGATATATTTTTTAGATCATTTATATGACTATTATCAGAATGGGCTGAAATAGCAAAATCGTATATTTATGAAATATATTGTAAATTAAAAATGACCTTTGTCATCCATTGCTTTTTTGACGTGGTTAAACTTGCGTTTTAATAATGTGAACCATTACAGAAAAAATATTTTTTTTTGATGAATGTAGACTAACATTTTCTATCAAGTAGCATCGTCTTAGAAAAAATTCATAGCAATTGTTTTTGCAAGTGACAATCGATTCGACTGGGATTAAAATATTGCAACTTCGGATAAGGGTAATTAGAACATGCTAACAGCAGCAGAAGCTTTAGATCGTTTAAAAAAAGGGAATCAACGTTTTGTAGACGGTGAAACGAATCACCCAAAGCTTTTGACGCATCAACAACGTGCTGAAATGGCCGAAAGCCAAGAACCTTTTGCGATTATTTTAGGGTGTTCAGACTCACGTGTTCCTGCTGAAATGGTATTTGACCAAGGCTTAGGCGATTTATTCGTGATTCGTGTTGCAGGTAATATTGTGGCACCGTCTCAAGTCGGTAGCGTGGAATTTGCAGCAGAAAGCTTCGGTTGTCCTGTGGTCATTGTATTGGGCCATACACACTGTGGCGCGATTCATTCTACGATTGAAGCTTTAACTAACCCTGCGACACCGCCATCAGCGAACTTGATGTCGATTGTGAACCGCGTTCGTCCATCTGTAGAAATACTTATGCAAACTGAATTGAAAGATGACCTTGAAAAACTTTCAATGCATGCAGTACGTTCAAACGTTTTTGCATCAGTAAATCAACTGCGTCATGGTTCAGCAGTCCTCGAAAACTTAATTGCGCAAGGCAAATTAAAAGTGGTGGGCGCTGAGTATTCACTCGAAACGGGTGAAGTAAGCTTCTACGATTTCTAAGCAAACTACAGTAAATACAAGATTTAAAAAAAGGCGCTCAAATGATGCGCCTTTTTTAACGAATCCATTTTCACCCACTAAATTTATAAGCTTGCTTTGATCAATGGATATGCATTGTTCAGCAAAATCGGTTGCGCTTTGGCATTCGGGTGAATTTGATCTTGTTGCATCAAATTTTTATGTCCCGCCACCCCTTGCATAAAGAAAGGTAATAATTTGATTTTGTACTGTTGGCTCAACACTTGATAGTTATTTTCAAAAGCTTGGCTATATGCCTTGCCATAATTCGGTGGAATTTTCATTCCAAATAAAATGACTTTCGATTTGGCCTGTTGGCTTTTTTGAATCAGCTGCGCTAAGTTTTTTTGAATTTGCGCAGGGGGCTGTCCGCGTAAACCATCATTACCACCTAACTCAATCACCACAAGGTCTGGACGATGGGTCTGCAACAGTTTAGGCAGTCGCGCTAAAGCACCACTGGTGGTTTCACCGCTGACACTTGCATTGACCACTTTATGTTGTTTCGGATACTGTTGGTCTAGACGTTTTTGTAATAAGTGGACCCAACCTTGCTGCACTGAAACACCGTAACCTGCACTTAAGCTATCGCCCAAAATCATAATGGTTTTGGCAGAGAGCAGCATCGGGCAGAACATCAGTGCAATAGCCAGCAAGTAACTCAATAGACGATTATTTTGAATGCGATTTTGCATATAGGGAAGATATGACCCAACTCACGACAGATGTTGACATCATGCCACAGGCGATTATTTCTGCACAGCAATTGACACAAAAGATACAACTTCCACAAAAACAGTTATCGATCTTTGAACAACTCGATCTTGAAATATTTGCAGGGGAACAAGTTGCGATTACCGGTCGTTCTGGTTCAGGTAAATCCACCTTGTTGGGGATTTTGGCGACCTTAGATCAGGCCAGTTCGGGACAGTTACGGGTCTGTGGTCAGGACATTCATCTATTAAATGAAGAACAGCGTGCTCAAGTCCGTTTGGCCCATATTGGTTTTGTCTTTCAGTCTTTCCAGTTGTTGCCACATTTAACGGCACTGGAAAATGTCATGCTGCCGCTACGGTTACAAGCAAATTTTCAGGTCAAAGCTGCCGAAGAAAAAGCATTAAAATTATTAGCAAAGGTTGGATTAGAACGTCAAGCGCAACAAGCTCCCAAAGTTTTATCGGGTGGTGAGCAGCAACGGGTTGCGATTGCCCGTGCTTTGGTGAGTGAACCCGATCTGATCTTTGCAGATGAACCGACAGGTAATTTAGACAGTGCAACGGCACAGGAAATTGAACAACTGTTATTTCAGTTAAATCGTGAAATGGGAACCACTTTGGTATTGGTGACGCATGATGCCGATTTGGCCCGTCAATGTCAGCGCCACTTTGAATTGGTCAATGGTCAATTGATTGAGCATCGAACAGGAGATGCTGCATGAATCTTTTGGCATTGTTTCGACCACTCTTACAGCTGAGTTTTAAAACCACGGGTGTGTATTTATTATTGATCGCACTGACCTTGGCGATCAGTGCTACCACTGCTTTAAAGTTTAGCAATGTACAAATTCAAAATGCAGTAGCGCTACAAGCTGCTGAAATGTTGGCAGCAGACTTGGTGCTGACAGCCAATGAACCAATTCCACAAGAGTGGCAACAACAAGCCAAAGCACAGCAATTAAAACAATCGAATGTCACGCTATTTAGCAGCATGGCGCACACTGATCAGCAATTTGTCATGGTCAATGTCAAAGCCGTTGATGCTGCATTTCCATTACGAGGTGAACTCGAAACAGAACCGAAACTAAACCGTTCCATACAAGCAGGTGAGGTCTGGTTAAGTCCTCGTGCCATGGATTTATTGGGTGTAAAGGTTGGAGATCAGATCAATATTGCCGATGCTGCTTTTCAAGTCAGTGCCAAAATCATCCATGACACCAATCAGGAACTCGGTTTCAGTGGTTTTTCACCGACAGTTATGATTGCGCAGTCTGAGGTGGCGAGAACCAATGCCATCCAAGTCGGGAGTCGGATTGAATATCGCCTGTTAATGGCAGGAGATGCACAAAATACCCAGCGCTTTGAAAAACTGTATAAGCAGAAATTTGGCGATCAAACAGAAAGTGGTGCTGCCAATTCAGATCAAGCGCAGGTTCAGGATGCGGCTCAAAGCAGTTTGAAATTGAGAAATGCCAGTGAAGGCAATACTCGCTTGATGAAGCCGATTGCCAACCTAGAAACGTTTTTACAACTGGCGAATATTTTAACCATCCTACTTTGTGGCATCGCCATCGCATTAACCAGTCAGCGCTATGTCCAACAAAATCAGGATGCCATTGCACTGATGCGCTGTATTGGATCGACCAAACAGCAAATATTAAGTGCTTATCTAGCTTTACTGTTGGTTGTACTCGGGCTTTCAATCCTGTTTGGAAGTTTGATTGGTCTGGGATTGGGTTATGGCTTATTGCAACTGATGCTACAGCTGATTCCAAATTTACAATTAGAGTTTTCAGCCATTTCCATGCTGCTTGGGCCACTTCCAATTGCAATATTCACCAGTGTGATTGTGCTATTAGGATTTGTTCTTCCAAGTCTTTGGCAATTATTAGGGACGCCGCCAGCACGGGTGATACGACAACAAGAGCGTTCTGTACGTTCCATGCTTTGGATGCTCAGTTTCGGCACACTCAGTTTGGTGGTGTTTTGTGTGGTATTAACTGAAAATTTACAACTCACCCTGTGGCTGATTTGCGCCATCATCTTCCTATGTATCGGCCTATATATGATGGTCTGGCTCAGTTTAAAGGCCTTGAAAAGTTGGGGGACGAAAATCTCAGCGTATATACGCACACCGTATCAAACGGCATTTCAAATTACCGCATTAGCATTGGGGCTAAGTCTGATCACGGTTTTAGCGGTATTGCGTACAGATTTGCTGGAACGTTGGCAACAACAATTGCCGCAAGGAACACCTAACCAATTTGTCTATGGATTACCTCCATTTGAGTTGCAGGATTTTAATCAACAACTCAAGCAGCATGGTTGGCAAGGGACGCCGATGTACCCGAATATTCGTGGACGATTAGTTGCCAAAAATGATCTCCCTTTTTCGGATGCCTTAATTAAAAGTAATAATTCACTACGCCGTGAATTGAATCTCACACAGGCCGCAATTTTTCCGAAAGATAATCAAATCATCGCGGGCAATCAGCAGTTTCAACAGGTTAATGAAGTGTCAGTAGAAGTGAAAACCGCACAAGAACTGGGTATTCAAATTGGAGATCGACTGAGTTTTAGCCTTCCTGAAGGGATTTTACAAGCCAAGGTAATTAACCTTCGCAGTGTGGAGTGGGAAAGCTTTAGTCCAAACTTTTTCTTTATTTTTTCTCCCCAAACCATGGATGAAAATGCTGGCAGTTACTTGGGGAGTTTCTATGTTCCACCGCAAGATAAAAATCAGTTAATTGGTCTGATTCAGCAGTTTTCGAATACCGTGTTTATTGATGTCAGTCTGATTTTGGATGAGATCAAACGCATCGTCAGCGTATTGGTTCAAATTATCACCATCTTGGCGCTGTTGGTCAGTATTTCAGGCATTTTGGTCTTGGTTGCATGTTTGAATTTATTTATGGATGAACGCAAAAAAGAAGTGGCATTACTGCGCTCCTTCGGCAGTTCCAAGCAAAAGTTAAAGTCGATGCTCAGTTTGGAGTTTGGTTTGATGGGACTAATTTCAGGTGTCGTGGCGTGTATTTTTGCTGAAGTGATCAGTGCGATTGTCAGTTATAAAATGGAACTGACCATCCAGCTACATGCAGAGATTTGGTTGATCCTCCCACTGGTCATGACCTTAGTCTGTACATTGATCGGACGTTATCGCTTAAGTTATCTTTGCGACATCCCACCCTTAGAAAGCTTACGTGAACTAAATAGTTAAGGGGGGAGATGGTTAACAGCCGAGCAAGTTAAGAGTGGAGCAGGAACCCAGTGCGCAGTCCAGATTTAGACATGATTTGATATGTTTTCAACATATCTGTGTTGATAGCCACAGGGTTCATTCCACTGTTTAACGTGCTGCGAGAGATTGCTTCATCAGCAGGATAAAGTGTTCCCAAAGCGGTAAAATCGGTTGGATTAATTGTTGGCAATGCAGATAAAACAGGTAGCATCCGACAGCTGCGGCGATTAGACCGATCATTTGAATGAGCAAGGATTGATGTAATTTTTGTCCTATATACCAAATGAAAGCCAAAGCAGCGCCCATCAACATGCCGCCAATATGCGCGGCATTGTTAATCCCACTAATCATAAAGCCCATCGCGAGGTTAATTCCCATCACCATCAATAAGGTTTTTTTATCCAGATAAAATCGTTGGTTAGGTAACATGGGGAGCAGCGAAATAATCGTCAGCGCGGCACCCAGTCCCATCACTGCACCCGATGCGCCTGCACCAATACTCGGAAAAAGTTGCTGATTGGCTGCACCTTCGGCCAATAATGTATAACTGTTTTGAATGGTTAAATAACCACTCAATAAACTTCCCATCAGTCCGGCTAAAACATACAGGCCGAGGAAGTAGAAACGACCTAACATTTGCTCGGCAACACTGCCAAAAATATACAAAGCCCACATATTCAACATCAGGTGAATCAGGCCAAAATGAAAAAACATACTGCTGAATAAGCGGATGGGTTCCTCTAAAAAGGTTAAAGGTGCATAATCAGCACCCCAACGCAAAGCATCCAGTGTGTCGGGTTGGCTAACGTTCATTCCATGCAACACTTGCCAGCCAAAGAGTCCAACATTGATGGTAATTAAGAGTGCCGTGATCCACCACAGTTGGATTTGCAGCTTACGGGTTGATACAGCAGGAGGGCTGAGTTCAGACATGCTATTCTTGTACTGTGTCAAAATATTTAAAAATAAGCTTAACATGAAAAAACAGAATTTCTGGAGTAACACACTGACATGAAAGCCTTTATTGTTCGTACATTGTTAATTCTTGTCAGTCTTGTGCTTTTGGTGCAGCTTTGGATCTTTGGTAGTCTGGTGTGGTGGCGTACACATCCTGTGGAATCCACGATGATGATGCGATTAGATTATTGGTCTGAGCCGTCTAAACCGATTAAGCATGAATGGCGTGATTATGACCAAATTAGTGACTATGTAAAACATGCTGTAGTTGCTGCGGAAGATGGTAAATTTTTACAGCATAAAGGCTTTGACTGGGAAGGCATGCAAAATGCTTTAGAGCGCAATAAAGATAAAGGCAGAGTAGTCGCAGGTGGGTCTACCATTTCTCAGCAATTGGCAAAAAACTTATTTTTATATAACAAGCGTTCATTTATCCGAAAAGGACAGGAAGCCGTTGCAACATGGATGATGGAACGCATGTGGACGAAGCAACGCATTTTAGAGGTATATCTCAACTCGGTTGAGTTTGGGGACAACATCTATGGTGTAGAAGCTGCAACACAGCACTATTTTGGTAAAAGTTCACGGAGTTTGAGCCGAGAGCAAGCGGCATTTATTGCAGCAATTTTACCCAATCCAAAATATTATGATGAAAATCGACAAGATCGTAAGCTAAATTATCGTAAGCGCATGATCCAAAAATATATGCGTTATAGCCATATCCCAGATTAATAACAATCGACACACCCGTCAAATGGCATGGTAGCGATTTGAATTACAACAAAAAGCTCATATTAATGGGCTTTTTTTATGAAATTGTCACAAATTTGAAGCATACTAAACTGAGTACAGCACACATTTTTTAATATGGGTTTGAGATGAATACTGCAGCTGAAGTCGCGCAAGTACCTACTGAATATACTTATAATGATCGTTATATTAATCGAGAGTTATCGATTCTCGACTTTCATCTGCGTGTGCTCGAACAAGCGGTTGATCCGATACATCCATTACTTGAACGCATGAATTTCTTGCTGATCTTTTCACGTAACTTAGACGAATTTTTTGAAATTCGTGTTGCAGGAATGATGGAACAGCTAGACTTAGGTAATGAAAGCCGCAGTCCAGATGGCTTAACACCAAAACAAGTATTAGATGAAATTTCTGCGACAGCGCATGCGGCAATTGAGCGCCAGTATCGTATTTTAAATCAAGAAATTTTACCCAAACTGCGTGAAGAAGACATTTGCTTCTTACGTCGTGGTGAGTTAACCCCTGCACAGTCGGCCTGGGTGAAAAAATATTTTCAAGAGCAAGTTGCTCCGGTCTTAACGCCAATTAGCTTAGATCCCGCACATCCATTCCCTCGCTTGGTCAACAAGTCGCTGAATTTTATTGTGACTTTAGAAGGGAAGGATGCTTTTGGTCGTCAGATTGACTTAGCCGTTGTACCTGCACCACGTTCGCTGCCACGTGTCGTTCGGCTTCCTGATGAATTAACCGGTGGCAAAGAGCATCATGTGATGCTATCGGCAATTATTCATGAACATGTCTCTGATTTGTTCCCCGGCATGACGGCGACGGGTTGCTACCAATTCCGCGTGACGCGTAATGCCGATTTGGCTTTAAATGAAGATGTTGAAGATTTGGCTAAAGCCCTCAAAGGTGAGTTGAATTCACGTCGTTTTGGTCGCGCCGTTCGCTTGGAAGTGACAGAAAATTGTCCGCAGCATATTTATGAATATTTGCTTGATGAGTTCGATTTAGAAGAAGAGCAACTCTATAAAGTAGATGGACCAGTTAACCTTGCACGTTTACTGTCAAACTTTAAACGTCCACATCTACGTTATGACGCGCATATTCCTGTTATACCGAAAGTACTCAAAAAATCTGAAAACATTTTTAGTGCGATGCAAAAGCAAGATATTTTGCTACACCATCCCTTTGAATCATTCGCACCGGTAATTAATTTACTGCGTGAAGCTGCACGTGATCCACAAGTTTTGGCCATTAAACAAACGCTTTATCGAAGTGGCGCAGATTCGGAGATTGTGCAAGTTTTAGCGGAAGCAGCACGTAATGGCAAAGAAGTCACCGCTGTAATTGAGCTTCGAGCACGATTTGATGAAGAATCAAACATTGCTGTGGCTAATGTATTACAAGAAGCAGGCGCAGTTGTCGTGTATGGCATCGTGGGCTATAAAACTCATGCCAAAATGATTTTGGTGGTACGCCGCGAAAACAATAAATTGGTGCGATATGTGCATTTAGGTACGGGCAACTATCATGCGGGAAATGCGCGTATCTACACGGATTACGGTCTATTAACCACAGATAAAGAACTCTGTGAAGATGTACATCGTATTTTCCAAGAATTGACCGGTATGGGTAAAATGGCGAAGCTAAAAAAACTGCTGCATGCGCCATTTACCTTACATACTCAACTCATCAATTATATTGATAATGAAATTACTAATGCTAAAGCGGGTAAGTCTGCGCAAATTATAGTCAAGGTTAATGCATTAACAGAAGTTCAGTTGATCAATAAACTGTACGAAGCGTCACAAGCAGGTGTACAGATTGATTTAATTATTCGTTCTATTTGTTGTTTGCGTCCAGGTTTACCGGGGCTGTCTGAAAATATTCGCGTGCGTTCTATTGTTGGGCGTTTTTTAGAGCATACTCGAGTGTATTATTTCAGTAATAATGGTGATTCACGTATTTTCTGTTCAAGTGCAGACTGGATGGATCGTAATTTATTTAATCGCGTGGAAGCCTGTTTCCCAATTGAAGATCCAGCCTTGAAAAAGCGTATTTATCAATTAGGTTTAGTGAATTACTTAAAAGATAATCAGCAAGCTTGGTTGCTCCAAAGTGATGGGCGTTGGATTCGTACGCATGTTCAAGAGGGTGAGGAAGCACATAATTCACAGCATGTGCTTATAGAAGCATTTAAATAAATGCGTTAGAAAAGTAAGAGGGAACAATGCTCCCTTTATTTTTTTTTAAATTTTCTAGATTGTTTTTGAATCGTTTATCTCAGCTAAATTTAGCTGTAGCTACAAATTTTTCGGTAGATATTTTTAACAAAACCATCAATTTGATACGTTGAAAGTTTTAACTCACGGACCATCTGCTCTTGAGTCGCGCTATGGCTGACCATATCTAAAATTTGGTATTCAGCTGGATTCAGACTGAGCTGTTTAGGTGCTGCATTTTGCGGACTAAAAGTTTCACTCAATAAAAATTTAGCAAAACTGGGATGCAATGCAGCGCCACCTCTTAAAATGGTTTTCAGTTGGTTGTAGGTATCTTCCATCGGTTGTTGAATCAACATATAGGCGGTTGCACCTAACTGAATGGCATGTAAGGTTAAATCTGTAGATTGTTCATTGACTAAAATGATGAGATTACTCGAAGGATAAATCTTTTTGATTTTATGGATGAAAGAGAGATCAGACTGCTGAGTGATCACAAAAAAAATTAAATTGGGTAATTGATTGAAAATTTGTTGTTCTGCATCTGCTAAGTTTTCTGTAAATGTGATGAGATCTTCAGGATAACCGAGGTTTTCTAAGATGTTAAACAGCACTGTTTTTGAAGTCATTGCTTGATGATCAATGATCAAAACGGGTACTGGTAATAAAAATTCACTCATCATACATTTCGCTCATTTATTATTTTTAATCAAATTGCATTTCCATAATGTGCATGAAAGTGAATTAGAAAAATATACCTAGAAGTAGTGATTTATATATCAAAGTATAATTAAGTTAATGTGATATAATAGAATTTAATTAATGTATGGTTTTTTGTGTTTTTCATTATATTGAATGCAAAGATTTATAGTTTTTTCGTTTTTAATTTTATAATATCTGGTTAAATAATAGTCAAGATTGGGTATGGATTGAAAAAGCAATAATTTAAATATGAAAGCTGTATTTTAACAACTGATAAATTGAACTGTTTATGTTGTGAGTTAATATTGATTTATTGCTTAGTTATTTTAAATATAAATATTAATAAATTTTCAAAATAATGTGATTTATTTCTCATCTATGTTTATTTTATAGCACAAAAATACTATTATAAAAAAAGCCGTTTGAAAATGAATCAGACATACTTTATCTAAAATACCTGAAACTAGTGATTTTAACGAAAGTTATATTTTACTAAGATGTATTTATCTTCTTACTTATCTGGCTAGTGTGAAGATATTGTCGAGGCGATGAATTGAGATATACATCAAGTCATATATTACCTTATCAGGCTACCTATTTGGGTTAGCCTTTTCTTTTTTCTAGAGAATGTATTTTTCATTTTCAATTGTAAACTCATCTCAATATTATTACTTCTGCATTATTCATTTCTGCCAAATAAAAAAGAGAGCACAGGGCTCTCTTTAATTTTCACACTGATTAGTTAGTGCAGATTGTTAGTGATTTTCTGCAAGATTTGAAGCAATACATCAAATTCACTTTGAAGCGGTGTACTCTTACGTGTTACCAATGCCAATGTGCGTGTAGGACTTGCTTCAATTTCTTTCACAGCCAAATCTTCATTGGCTTTGATCATATTGGTATGAACTGCAATTTCAGGCAATAAGGTAAAGCCTAAATCTGCGGAAACCATTTCAACCAAAGTTGGCAATGAGCTTGCTTTTAATCGATGGTCATTTTTACGTTCACCAATCGGACAAGCACTCAAAGCATGATCACGTAAGCAATGGCCTTCTTCAAGCAACATTAAACGAGATAAATCTAAGTCGTCTAATGATTTTGCTTGAGCTGCATTTTGATCAGCTTTGTTGTACACCAAGAACAATTTTTCTTTGTTTACTTCTGCAACTTTCAAGCTACGTGTATCGAAAGGAAGAGCAAGTAATACGATATCTAGATTACCGTGCTCGAGTTTCTCAACAATTTTTTCACTTTGCGCTTCATGTAAATGCAATTGAATTTTAGGTAACTGCTTATGCACTTCATCAAGTAAAGGTGCAAGAAGGAAAGGCGCAATGGTCGGAATGACCCCTAGATGTAAATCACCCGTTAGAGGTTCGCTCATTTCACGACTTAAACGCATTAGGTCTTGCGCATCTGCCAATAGAACTCGGGCTCGTCCGACAACTTGTTCGCCAAGAGGAGTTAAACGCACGTTTTGACGGTCGCGTTCTACCAATACGCCACCTAGTAAACGCTCAAGTTCCATGATCCCGCCAGACAAAGTAGACTGGGTGACAAAAGAACGACGCGCAGCTTCAGTAAAGTGTAGCGTTTCTGACAGTGTTACTAGATATGACAGCTGTCTTAAGGATGGTAATGCAGCCATAGTGTCCTAATTTATGATTTAAAGTGATCAGCAAACAAACCGCTAAGATATGGAATAAAATGCGGTGGGATATCATGCCCCATTCCATCAATTAATTCAAATTTAGCACCTGAAATAGCCTTTGCAACGGCCTTACCATGGCTTGGCGGCAGCAAACGGTCACGAGCTCCATGAACCACAATGGTTTTATGCTGAATTTGTTTATCCAACTGCAGCAGGGAACCTGTACATAATATTGCTAAAAACTGTTGAAGTACACCCGCTGGGTAATAACTCCGCTTATAGAGTTTACGTGCAGTTTGTATTGCTTCAAGCTGATTAATATAGCCTGGAGAGCCTATAATATTAAAAACTTTCAGGCTATGGTTAATAATGCCATCTTCATCGTTAGATTCAGGTTTTTCAATTAGACTAAATAATTGCTTTGGAAATGGCGGTGGAAGTAAGGGTTGGATGTTACTGGTAAAAAGCAAGCTTAAGTTGTGCACTTTGTCTGGATAGCGTGCTGCCACGATTTGAGCGATCATGCCGCCCATTGAAGCGCCTAAAATATGGACTTTATCAAGTCCCATACGATCAATTAACAGTGCAACATCGTCTGCCATATCGTAGAGGTCATAGGGCGCACCTTGATTCTCTAGACCTAAGGCAAAACGTCCCATCAATTTAAAGGTATTGAGACGTGGACCTGGGTTACGAATTTTACTAGATAGACCAATATCACGATTATCAAAGCGAATAACTCGGTAACCTTGATCTATTAGGGACTTACAAAAGAAATCGGGCCAATACAACATTTGTGCGCCGAGTCCCATAATCAATAAGATTGCAGGATCTTCAGGATGACCACCCACCTCGACATGAAGTTCAATGCCATTGCCTAACTCTACGCGAGTTTCATGCATAAAAGAGGCATAAGGTGAAATATTAAACTGAAGGGCACTATTCATTGTTATTTTCCTTTAAAAAGGACGTCTATTATTATCAGGACGTCCTTGTATTTAAACCTTAAACTGAAGCAGGAATCAAGTCCGGAACCTGCTTAGTCAAAGTTAAGCGTTGCTTCCCAGCAGTTGCACCGAGCAGTACAAATCCACGTAATACGCCATCTTGATCGATCGCACGGGCAATCATGCCATCTTCAAGCTCTTCTGTTTCCCATTGGGTTTCTACATCAATTGGCGCAGGAAGGACAGTTAAAGGTGCAGCAGGTGTTTTAACAGCTACAGGCATGGCAGGATAATGCACTGCGGTATGTTCGCCATTGAGGGTTTTTGCCAAAGCACGCGCTTGTTGCATGATTGGCATCACGTATGGCAGAAGGGTACCATTGACTTCAGCACAGTCACCGACAGCATAGATATCTGCCAAGTTGGTTTCTAAGCTTTTATTGGTTAATACGCCACGACTGGTGTGAATGCCGGCTTGTTTTGCTAAGTTAATCTCAGGCTGTAGACCAATCGCAGACAACACAACATCTGCCACTAAGCTTTGACCATTTGCAAGGCTTACTTGATAGTCACCATTTTCAATACGTGACACTTTGTCGACTGTCGTACCTAAAACGAATTGAATACCCGTTTCTTCTAAATTGCTTTGGAATTTAGCGGCAACATGAGACGGCAGTAGGCGACCCAAAGGTTGCGGAGCTAAATCGACCACCGATACTTTCGCCCCAGTATTTTGGAGGTCGTTGGCAAATTCACAGCCAATCAAGCCTGCCCCTAAAATCACCACACGTTTATCTTCACGTGCTGCAAGCTGTTTACGGAAAGCTTTGTAGTGATCTAAATTGTTGACGACGTGAATGTCTTCACTGCCATCACCCGAAATAGCTAAGCGAATTGGATTTGCGCCGACTGCTAAAACGAGTTTTGAATATAGTTGTGTTTGAGTTCCATTTTGGCTTTCAATAGTAAGCTCATGTTTTGCTGCATCAATGGATTTAACCCAACTCTTATTGATGATTTGCAGATTGAGTTGAGCCGACATTTTTTCGGCATCCCCTAGAGGGATTTGCTCAGGAGTTTTATTACCAACGAGCGCATTGGATAATGTCGGTTTAGCGTAGTTAATGGCATCATCCGCACAGATCATAATAAGTTCTAGTTCAGTATTTAACTTTCGAAATTCACGTGCAACGGCATATCCCGCCATACCAGAACCAATAATGACAATAGGGTGCATACTCAACTCCAAACACATTTCATATTTTTTAAAGACAAAAAAAAGACCATAACGATGATGGCCTTAGATTCTATTTATTAGATTTCAACCATTTCAAAATCTACTTTTGAGACGCCACAGTCTGGGCAAGTCCAATCATCTGGGATATCTTCCCATTTCGTTCCTGCCACGATACCGTCTTGTGGCCAGCCTTCTGCTTCGTCATAAATCCATCCACAAACGATGCACTGATACTTTTTCATTCCATTCTCCAAAAACTGACACAAAATTAAGTCAGTAAATACTTCATAACTGTATAAGTTTATACCTTAAGGTTAATTAGCTTTATACAGTAGACTCTTATGTTAAATTTTTACGCAGTTCTAACGATAAAGTAAAGTGGCTAAGAGTTTAATGAGTGAAATTAAAAGCAGAATGGCAGTGAGGGACAATAAATATCATCAAAACCCCAGATCTGGGAAAAATTGTCTGACAATATTTATGCCTATTGAAAGCTATATTGGAATTCATTTCCGTGAATTGGGTTCTAAATACCGCTTTTTCTATATTCATAGACTAAAGTCTTGCAGAAAAAAACTCTAAAATCTTTTATTTTATGATTAGAAAAATATATATTTGATATTTTTTAAATAAATACAATATTAATAATCAATAACTTATGTAAATTTGCTGTATCTTAAATATGCATTTTAGTCGGGGGTTAGCTGTTCTTTTCTCTCAAATCGCGTTAAAATTCACACATTCCTTCCTTAATTTATTTTCTCCTATTATGAGTAATTCTACTGCTGCGGCATTGTGGTCTAACATTCGTACTGTCCAAGATTTCCCAAAACCAGGAATTTGCTTCTTTGACCTTACGCCGTTATTTATGAATAACATCGAATCGTTAACTGATGCCCTAATTGCAAGTATTCCAGCTGAGCAATTGGCAGAAGTAGATAGCTTTATTGCAGTTGAAGCGCGTGGTTTTGTTTTGGCAAGCTTACTTGCTCAGCGTACAGGCAAAGGTTTGGTGTTGGTACGTAAAGCCGGAAAATTACCACCACCTGTTGTCGGTGTTGGTTATAGCCTTGAATACGGTTTAGATCGTCTTGAAATGTCAGCTGAAATCGAATCACAAAAAGTAATTATTGTGGATGACGTATTGGCGACGGGCGGTACGCTTCGTGCAGTGAAACAATTGGCTGAAAAATGTAAACACCAAGTTTTAGGCGCAAGCATTTTCTTAGATTTGCCTGACTTGCATAAAGATTTAGGACTAAATATTTGGTCTGTTTTAGATGATAAAACACGTCCTGAAGCAGATGCAGCTTAAGCGTCAGTTTTAAAATGTAAAAAGCCTTGTCTATGACAAGGCTTTTTTATGTCTGATAAAAGCGACGTTGCTGCTTAAGGTTAATATTAATATTATGATTTATTTTTTTAAGTAATTTAATTCGAGATGTTGAATTAAATCATTAATATTTTCAGGGCATTGAAGGCGATGATGTCCGCCATCCATGACTTGAACCTGCATATAGTCTTCGAGTTGTTTTTCTGCCTCATACATATCCAAGATTTCATCGCCACGTTCGATATATGCAATTTGTGGAATATCGTTATCCAAATCCATTTCATTGATTGCAGGGTAGTCGTCACGAAAGTCTGGATGCAGACTCGGGTTAGCAATCACACAAGGAATGCGATGAAACAGCGACATTTTCAAAGCCCAGTATGCCCCGAGACTATGACCGACGATGATATCGGGCTTAATGGTTTCAATACTCTCGTGGTAAAAGTCCGCAACAGTTTGAAAATTTAAGTTGCGATAGTCCACTTCAATGCAGAATTTTTGTTTTGCATTGATGGCATGGAACTTCGTAGATTCACGGGAAGAATCCAATCCATGTAAAAACAGAATTTTCGATAAGCAGGAAGTCATTGTTTTTCTACACACTGTTTTCAGACATTTTGGATGTGTTGAATATTTTATTTTTCAACAATTTTATGACTTCATTGTAGAGAGAATTGTCAAAAAGAGAATTTAGCTTTTGGTCTAATTTATAGGCATTTAAAAGACTTTAGTCTTAAAGAAAATAGATTAATAGGTTGAATTAAGTTATTGATATATATTTTAATATATTGATAATTATAAGTATTTTTAAAGCTTTTGGTTATCATCTGATATCATTAAAATGTAGGTTTTCGAGCTTGAGTATTTAATTTTTATCTACTGCACATCTGTAAGGTATGTTCTATGTCTACCTGAAGGTATAACGATTAAAACATCTTACTTCGATAAATTTCTACTTATTAAAAAAATGCGCGCATTGCTTACTGCTCAATTCAAAGGAAATCTGCTATGCTATACAACTTCCGTTTTTTAACTATTTGAGACAGAGATGACGCAACATAACGCTCAATCGACTTCTGAACAAGCCATTTCCGAAAACGATTTAATTGCACAGCGTCATGCCAAGTTAGAGCACATCAAAGAGCACGCCAAGGAAACAGGTGTTAGCCCGTGGCCTAACACATTTAAGCGTGAACACTATGCACAAGACCTACAAGATCAATTCGCTGAAAAATCAAAAGAAGAAATTGAATCAGGCGAAAAGGTTTATGTAAAAGTTGCTGGTCGTGTGATGTTGAACCGTGGTTCATTCATCGTAATCCAAGATATGACTGGTCGTATCCAACTTTATGTACCACGTAAAGAGTTGGATGCTGATGTTCTTGCAACTATTAAAGCACTCGATTTGGGCGATATTATTGCCATTGAAGGTTATATTGGTCGTTCTGGTAAAGGTGACCTTTATGTTCATATTGAACATTTTGAGCTTTTAACCAAATCACTCCGTCCACTTCCAGACAAATTCCATGGTTTGACTGATACTGAAGTTAAATACCGTAAGCGTTATTTAGACCTCATCATGAACGAAGAAACACGTAAAACTTTTGAAATTCGTGCAAAAGTGGTGTCAGGTATTCGTTCATATTTGAGCAATGAGCGTTTCATGGAAGTTGAAACACCAATGATGCATGTGATTCCGGGTGGTGCATCTGCGCGTCCATTCGAAACTCACCACAACGCATTAGATATGCCTTTATTTTTACGTATTGCGCCTGAGCTTTACTTAAAACGTTTGGTCGTTGGTGGTTTTGAGCGCGTGTTCGAAATTAACCGTAACTTCCGTAACGAGGGTGTATCAACACGTCATAATCCAGAATTCACCATGATTGAATTCTACCAAGCATATGCAGACTACAAAGACCTGATGGCTTTGACAGAAAATATGCTTGAAAAATTGGCCATTGACATATTAGGTTCGACTGATGTGCCTTATGGTGATGAAGTGTATAGTTTCAAAGGTCCATTCAAGAAAATTTCGATGTTTGATGCGATTCTTGAACATAACCCAACGTTCACTGCTGAAAATGTATCTGATCGTGAGTTCCTTGCAAACTTCGTTAAAAATGAACTGAAAGAGCAAGTAAAACCTGGTTTTGGTTTAGGCAAACTTCAAACCATCGTATTTGAAGAAACTGTTGAAACAGAACTTCGTCAACCGACATTCATCACAGAATACCCAGCGGAAACTTCACCATTGGCACGTCGTAATGATGAAAATCCACATATTACGGACCGTTTTGAATTCTTCATCGGTGGTCGTGAGTTGGCAAATGGTTTCTCAGAGTTAAATGATCCGATTGACCAAGCTGAACGTTTCCAAGCCCAAGTTGCCGAAAAAGATGCAGGTGATGATGAAGCAATGCATTACGATGCAGACTTCATTGAAGCATTGGAATACGGCTTACCTCCTACAGCGGGTGAGGGTATCGGTATTGACCGTTTGGTGATGTTGTTTGCAAATGCTGCAAGTATCCGTGAAGTGATCTTGTTCCCACATATGCGTCATAAAAACTAATTTAGTTTTTGAAATAAAAAACCCGCTTAATGCGGGTTTTTTATTTTGTATTTTTATTGGACATCTTTACCGAAATGATGAAAAAAAATGAAAGGAGATACAGTTTCGCCCTTGAATAAATGAGTTGAAAAATCTAAGGTGGGCTGTGAATTAAACTTGAGAAAAAGAGCATGTATTTTAGAAAGTCACTCTATGCTGCTGTACTGTTTGGATTATCAGTTCCTGTTTTTGCTCAGGGGATTGTATTAAATAATGAAGAGTTACGCGCAGATTTGAATTGGTTGAATCAGCAAGGCGTTATTCAAATTAGTACCTCAACATGGCCAATGAGTGGTGATGAAATACAGCGAGCTTTAACTTCTGCAAAAGTGATGACACCTGTACAACAAAAAGTATTACAAAGTATTCAAAATAAATTGACTGCCGAAAATGCATTATTAAAAGCAGAATTGTTTGCAGAGTCAGATAAAAATAATTTACCGCAAAATTTTGGTGATCATCAAAAAGCGCAATATCAAGGTGCACTTGAACTCAACGTTGGTGGTGAAAATTGGGATGGTCGTTTACGTGTAAATGCTGAAGATAAACAGCAAATTAATAATGATCAAGATGTAAATGTGGAAGGCTCATACATTGCCGGGAAGCTTTGGAACCAATGGTTAATTGCAGGTCAGATTCCGACTTATTGGGGGCCTGGTCATGATGGTAGTTTAATCCGTGGTGATGCGAGTCGTCCTGTGTACGGTGTTACTGCACAGCGTGCACAACAGAATGCTTTTGAAACACCATGGCTATCATGGATCGGCCCTTGGCAGTATCAAGCTTTTGCTGGACAGTTAGATGATTATTCTGCTATCCCAGATGCAAAACTCATTGGACTTCGACTAACTGCACAACCTACTCCATATTTGGAATTGGGAGCATCACGTTCTATACAATGGGGTGGCGAAGGTCGTCCCGAAAGTTTTAGTTCACTTTGGGATGCCTTTATTGGTAATAAAGATAATGGTGGAACAGGTAAGGCTGATCCATCAAATCAAGTCGCGGGTTTTGATGCGCGTTTGAATTTACAACCACTTGTGCAAGTTCCAGTTAGTCTTTACGGCCAATATATTGGTGAAGATGAAGCAGGTGGTTTACCGGCAAAAAGCATGTATCTTGCAGGTGTTGATTATTCTTCAAGTGTAAATAATATGCCTTATCAACTGTATACTGAATGGGTTGATACTCGAACTAATGGTGATGCCAAAGGCATTTCATACAATCACTCTATTTACACAGATGGATACTATCAGCATGGCTATCCACTTGGTCATGCCTTAGGTGGTGATGCTCAAATGGTTTCAGTGGGTGGGAATATACGTATTGATCCATTAAATCGTCTAAATGGTCGTGTACTTTTTGCAAAAGTTTCTGAAACAGAGCGTGCAGCTTTGAATAACGCAGCATTTCCTGAAAAAGATGAATTGAAAGCTCTAGACTTGACTTGGACACATTATTTACGTCCAGATATACCTTTAAAAATTAATGGTTGGGTGAGTGACTCGGATTTAAATGGTAATGATGGTGGAGCGTCAATTGGAATTGAACTACCATTAGATAAACGTTTATTTCATTACTAATTTATATTCATTTTTAAAATGATGTATTAATTGAAAAGTCCGCTTATAGCGGACTTTTTGATATTGGTTATTGCTAATTTTCAGACAAAAAAATACGCAATGATTGGGGTGTTCATTGCGTATAACAACGAATCTGTTTTCACAGGTTCGGTAAAGGAGAAATGTTATGAATTTAGGTATTCCTAAAACATAAATAGATAATAGAGTGAACGGTCAGTCATTTCATTGGTGTTCACGTTAAGTGATGTTACCTAACGTTAAAACTAAGGAGATTTTGTGAATACCTTCACAAAAAGTGCCTATAAAAAAGCCTTTCACATTGGAAAGGCTTAATTTTATAGAATTTTTTAAATTTAGAAGTGGAATACACCCAGTCCAGATTTAATTTCGTCTAACGTTTGTTGGGTAATATCACGGCATTTATCGGTACCGGTTTTTAAAATATCCATGATGTAGTCAGGATCTTTTTGCAATTCTAAACGGCGTTCACGGATCGGGCCGATCAGCTCTTTTAGTACACCTTCAAGACGCTTTTTCACAGTACCATCGCCTAAGCCACCACGACGATAGTGTTCTTTTAATTCTGCAACAGCTTCTTTATCTGGATCGAATGCATCAAGGTAAGTAAATACGACGTTACCTTCCACTTGACCCGGATCTTCAATACGTAAATGATTTGGGTCGGTATACATTGCATTAACAGCTTTCTTGATATCTTTATCAGTCGCGTCAAGCACAATAGTATTGCCCAAAGATTTAGACATTTTTGCTTTACCGTCAAAACCTGGCAAGCGGCCGACATTAGAGAGTAAAGCTTTACATTCAGGAAGTACGTCACGACCAATTTGACGGTTTAAACGACGAACAATTTCATTGGTTTGTTCAATCATTGGAATTTGGTCTTCGCCCACCGGAACGACAGATGCTTTAAACGCTGTAATATCGGCAGCTTGAGCCACTGGATAGCATAAGAAACCTGCAGGAATGTCACGCTCAAATCCACGCATTTGAATCTCAGATTTGATGGTTGGATTACGCTCTAAGCGAGAAACCGTCACAAAGTTCAAATACAACATGGTCAATTCATTCAATGCAGGTAAGCATGATTGAACGCAAATCGTGGTTTTAGTTGGGTCAATTCCTACAGCAAGATAATCGGTTGCGACTTCAATAATATTGCGACGAACTTTTTCGAAGTTATCGGCATTATCAGTTAAGGCTTGAGCATCAGCTAAAAGAAGATGTTGATGATGCGAATCTTGTAAACCTACACGTGATCGTAAAGAACCTACAAAATGACCTAAATGTAATTGTCCAGTCGGACGGTCGCCAGTCAAAATCACTGGACGATTATCTTGAGTACTCATTATCTGTTCCAAAGTGGTAGTCAAAGCTACGGTTGATTTTCAAAGAATGTCCCCATTGTACGGCATTCTATTTTTGATTGTTACTGACACAGCACAATTGACTGAAAAATGGGTGAATATTTTGTTAATTATTAAAAAACTAAATACAATTTTAGTGTTAAATAGAATTAGAATAATAAAAAATGCCTAAAGGATAAAAATAATGGCGAGTAGCTTATTAATCTTACTTGATGATATTGCAACTGTGCTGGATGACGTTGCTGTCATGAGTAAGATGGCAGCCAAAAAAACAGCGGGTGTCCTTGGAGATGATTTAGCACTGAATGCGCAACAAGTCAGTGGTGTCCGTTCGGATCGTGAACTTCCAGTTGTTTGGTCTGTGGCCAAAGGTTCTTTTGTTAATAAATTAATTTTGGTTCCGGCTGCCTTATTGATTAGTGTGGTTGCACCTTGGTTGATTACACCGCTTTTGATGATTGGTGGTTTGTTCTTATGCTATGAGGGTGTGGAAAAAGTCCTGCATAGTTTGCATCATAAAAAAGCCAAAACAGAAGAAGTTGCTCGTGAAGAGATGACCCATATTGAAACGGATTTGGTGACTTTTGAGAAAGAAAAAGTTAAAGGAGCCATCCGTACCGATTTTATTTTATCTGCTGAAATTGTGGTGATTTCATTAGGTACGGTTGCGACTGCGGCATTTGGGACCAAGGTCATGGTGCTTTCAGTGATTGCAATTTTAATGACTGTTGGTGTTTATGGTTTTGTCGCGATGATTGTCAAAATTGATGACTTAGGACTTTATCTCACTCAACAAGCATCACAATTTAAAAAGACCGTTGGACAAGGTTTGTTAGCATTTGCACCTAAGTTGATGAAGACATTGACCATTGTCGGTACGATTGCCATGTTTTTAGTGGGTGGTGGCATCATTACCCATGGTGTGCCTTTGCTACACCATTTTATTGAAGGCTCTGTAGATTATGCAGAACATATTCCTACAGTTGGCAGTATTGTGGGTGCATTAACACCGACTTTAATTAATTTAGTGACAGGTTTTATTGCAGGTTTAATCGTGCTGTGCGTTGTATTTTTAGTTCAAAAAGTATGGCCAAAGTCGCAAAAGGATTAATCTGTAAACACACGGATATCAACTATTTTATATAAGGAAGATCACTATGCGCTGGAAAGGTCGAAGAGTTAGTTCAAACGTAGAAGACCGTCGCGGTGGTGGCGGTGCAAAAGCGGGTGGTATTAGTATTCTCGGTTTAGTTGTGGCATTTGTTGCGTGGAAATTTTTTGGTGTAGATCCGCAGCAAGCTTATCAGGCGACCAAACAAGTGACTTCACAGGGTCAAACGGCTGAAGTCAAAGGTCTGGATAATCCAACACCGGAACAACAAGAAGCGATGGATTTTGTTGGCACTGTTTTGGCCGATACGGAAGATACGTGGAATACAGTCTTTCAAGAACAGTTAAATGCTCAGTATAAAGCGCCTAAATTGGTTATGTTTAATGGTGTGGTCAATTCAGGTTGTGGTACAGCACAAGCGGCAATGGGGCCTTTTTATTGCCCAGCAGATCAGAAGGTCTATATTGATACTGCATTCTTTAAAGATATGCGTACGCAAATGGGCATCACGGGTGAACAAAATCAAACAGAATTGAGTCGCCAAGATCAGGCGGGTGATTTTGCGCAAGCCTATGTGGTTGCCCATGAAGTTGGACATCATATCCAAACGATTTTAGGCATTTCTGAGCAAGTCCAGCAGGCCCGTGCGCAAGCATCTAAAGCTGAGGGTAATCGTTATTCGGTTATGCAAGAACTGCAAGCAGACTGTTTTGCGGGTATTTGGGCGCATCATAATCAACAGCGTACCCAATTTTTAGAGCAGGGTGATGTAGAAGAAGCGATGGACGCTGCACATAAGATTGGTGATGACTATTTACAGAAAAGTGCAACAGGGCAAGTGGTCCCAGATAGCTTCACGCACGGCACTAGTGAACAACGTATGAAATGGTTCCAGACAGGGTTGAAATCAGGCAATATCAATAGCTGTGATACCTTTAATCAAGCCATTTAAAACAAAAAAGAGGATGCAAAACATCCTCTTTTTTTTCATTGAAAAATAGATTGAAGCTTATTTATTGAGAAATGATCTAAAGTTTCGAACAATACGATAGCTCACATACAAGGCGGCAAATGCAAATAAAGCCACGCCAAAAACTGTATATTTAAGGCTTGAAATATCGTTTTGATAGAACTGTTTTAACTGGGCATCGCTATAGCGTAATTGTTTTTTTTGTCCAGTGCGGCTATTGGTGAAACTCACATTTTGGATATATTGAAATTGTCCGATTTTTAGTAAATCGAGGTGTTGAATTTGTCGGGTGTGTTGCTGATTAAATTCATCGAGACAAATATCTTGTGCATAGTTTTCACAATTCAGTTTGGCAAGATAACCATTATTCGCCAGCATGATAAAAATCGCACGATCTGGTGATTCATTATTGGAGACCAAAACCAATTGTTCTTTGGGTGTTGAATCCAGTGAGATCGTTTTTGCCTGACTAAAATAGTGCTCAGCACGTAAAATTTCCTGTGACTTGCTATAGCAAGTGAGGATCAGGGCCGCAGTAATGATAAAAATCACAGCAGCAAAAAAGAGTCGAAAAACAGTTTTAATAGTCTGATGCATAGGAGAAATCATGTAGATGATGAAAATGCATAAAATCTATGCAGGCTTGCTATGTTAAATGATCTTGATAAAAGATGTGAAAAAAACTGAATTGATACACGGAATTTAGATAAAATTCGTTAGAATATTTTATTTTTAAATACTAAATAATTTGGTATTTATTTTCAAAATACCTATATCTCACTCTGTAGGCGACACAGCACCAAAATTGGGAACGAAATGGGAAATTATTTTTTTCTACAGGTTTTTACCGTTATTTTTGCACTTTCGATTGCAACCACGATTTTTAATAAACGTATCTTGGGCTTTCCACAAGCCATAGGTGTTCCCATTGTTTCTGCAATTTTTGTCTTTATTTTGCAATGGGGCGCAAGCCTGCTCAATGGCAATCAATTTGTGACGATTAATTTGCACAATATTGAAGAGGCCGTTCGTCATATCGACTTTTATGACTTTTTAATTAATGGCGTGATTTGTTTTATTTTGACCTCATCTGCCTTGAAATTTAAAGTTTCAGATTTACGTTTGCATTGGAAGCCTATCAGTATTTTAGCCAGTATTGCCTTGGTGCTTTGTGCGGTGTTTTTTGGTGTTGCTTTATATGGTTATCAGTTCTTAATTGGTCATCATGTTGATTTATTGGTGTTGTTATTATTAGGCGCTGCTTTAGGTGCGACTGACCCAATTGGGGTTAAAGGTGTATTAAGTTCTGTACGTGCGCCACATCATTTGATGGTGAAATTAGAAGGCGAATCGCTCTTTAATGATGCCATGTGTATTGCCGTGTTTATGACCTTACTCAATGTCTTGCAAGGTGAGCATTTTACCGTCATTGGTACGCTTGAAACGCTGTTATATGAAATTGTTGTCGCAGTCATCATTGGTTGGGCATTTGGTTTAGGAATATTACGTTTACTCCGTGGTAAACATGAAATGGAATCCTTGATTTTAACCACAGCGTTGTTGGCAAGTGGTTCTTATCTAGTCGCTTTATTCGCACATGCATCTGCACCAATCGCATGTGTTATTGGTGGTTTGATCGTTGGGAATAAATGGAAAGAAATTCTTCAAGAGCGAGAAATCAGGGAAGTGAATCATTTCTGGCATACCGTGGAAGGAATCATCAATTCCTTTTTATTTACCCTGATCGGTCTTGAGTTATTTATCTTAGATTTAAGTCTTAGCTTGATTTTAGGCGGCATGGTGGCGTTTATTATTTTGCATGCATCGCGCTTTGCAGCAAACTATTTATCTTTCGCATTTTTCCCGAGTTTCCGTAAAAAAAGCTATAACGGTAGTCTTGCGATTTTATCCTGGGGTGGGGTTCGTGGAGGCATTTCATTGGCTTTGATCCTCGCTGTTGCCAATATTCCTGAACTCAGTGAATACAGTAGTATTTTGATTGGATATACATTTATTGCGGTATTAATGTCGGGGCTCGTGTGTGGTCTAGGTTTACCTGCTGTGATGAATGCTTTTTATTACAATCCCAATGAAGAAACCAAAGGCTTTAAAGGTTGGTACCAAAGAATGTGCCATAAAATGAATAAAAAGGGCTTCCAATATATTGTGGGTGAAGATATCCATGGTAATGAAACCATTACGGTTTATAACCCAGAAGCGTTAATAGATACCAAAGCGGATGATGGTGTTGCTGCTGTACATAACCCAGAAAAAGTGCAAGAAGTTCGTCGTTTGGAGAACCCTGAAAACTTCTAAAACTGTTTTGTTTGACTTAAAAAAGGAAATGCTTGAGCATTTCCTTTTTTTATTTATAGTTATGTTTCATCATGGTACATCAAAATGGGGGGAAATTATGACTGGTCATTCATTGGTATTATTGTGACTTACATCACATAAATAAGTGTTTGTTATTACTTGCATAAAGATGGATCTAAAATCTAAATGTATTGATAAAAATATTAAAATATTAAAATATTAAAATATTAAAATATTAAAATATTAAAATATTAAAATATTAAAATATTAAAATATTAAAATATTAAAATATTAAAATATTAAAATATTAAAATATTAAAATATTAAAATAT
>NZ_VPAF01000011.1:0-105836 GCF_013419345.1 Acinetobacter sp. YH12086 | reverse complement strand
GAAGCTTTGTACTGTGACTTGGTCTTCTGCAGAGTATTTAATAATTAAATCATTGCCTGAACGCTTTAAGCTCACTTCTGCTGGCGCAATCCCATCAGCAAAGACAATCTGATCCAATTTATTTGCCACGCTGTCATAGCTGCTGATGATGTCATTACCATCTCCTAAACTGAAACGGTAAATATCATTACCAACTCCACCGTCTAAGGTATCATCACCAGTACCGCCTATTAACGTATCACTCCCATCACCACCATAAATTTTATCTTTCCCCCCATCTCCATAAATTACATCGTGGCCTTGTTCACCATATAAAGTGTCATGATCTGCACCTCCATAAACAATATCATCACCTAGACCTGCTTTAACAGTATCATTACCCGCCCAAGACCGAATAACATCATCTCCTTCTGTTCCAGAAAGGTTATCATCAAGCGAATAAATAGATTTAAATAATGCATCTTGTAATTGCGGGTCACTAATCTCTTTAGCTACTTCTTTTAACTGTGTAAAAAATTCATTATATAAAATATCATGATTTGGATCTAAACCACGTACGATAAGCATGAATTGTTCTATATCTGCTTGACCTAGTCCTTGATTTTTCAAGAATAAATCTATAAGGCTATTTATAGCCAAGTTGAAGTCTGCATGCCAAATGGTATCAATATGCTCCCAAGGCTTATTCCCTCCTACCTCAGATGGAGAAACTGCCGGAGGTTTACTATCGAAGGTTCTATATTGAATTGGAGATTTAGATAAACCATTTAGAACTTCCGCAGTTTCATAAATACGTTCTTCTTCAAAGATAACTAGATCTATTAAAGATTTTTTAGTTGTTTGAATTAATAACTGGCTATACGTATTTTCTAAAACTTTTTTATAAAAACCTTCTAGCTCTCGCGCCGCACTATCATGAGGAGGCCACCCGCTCCATTCGGACTCTTTACCCCAAATAGTTTTTAAAATTTCAAACTGTTGTTTACTCATCCCATTTGAAGAATAAGTTGATTCAGATGCAGAAATATCTTGATTATTCGTCCAATACAATAAAATTTGATGGGTTAATTCAAGTTGATCTTCAGAAGGAGTTGTCGCAAATTTTTCTACTAATTCTTTTAATTTACCAGTTGAGTCATTCGTCATCACCGTATGCAAAGATGCGACCGAACCATACCCGACCAAGTTAGGTAGTTCTAGGATATCAATATCAATATCCACTTCGTCTCCCAACCAAATCGTATTTGACGTGCTAATTTGGAATAATAAAGTTTCAGCAAGTCCAGTTTTTGTGATACTAACCCCATCTTGTATCACTTCTTGAGTAAATGAAGCTTGATTAGTATGAATCACATTATTTTCATCTGTGACATTAATAAGCTGCTGCTTAAGAGAAATAGATTTAATACCTAAATCTGAGAAGCCAAACAATTCATTTTGTTGAGATATACCATCTCCATTTGCATCTTTCCAAATTTTTAGACTTTGATAAATATCATCATTTTCATCAATAATTTTATCTTTATTATTATCGTACTGTGCTAATGCTTCAAACCCATCAACGGCCTTTTCACCATTTGCCAATAAAGTATCGGTTCCGAATAGCTCACCTCCATTATCTATCTCACCATTTTCATTTAAATCCAATACAACGAAACCATCTTGAGAAGCAACCCATGATGTTTTTTCAGCAAATCCATTACCATCTAAATCAAAATTTACACCTTGATTTAAATTTTTAGTATTAATTATTCCATCATGGTTTAAATCTAAAATTAATGGATCTGAACGCGTTGGTGGATTATTAGGTGGAATATTGATCGGTGGCTCTGGCTCACCATCTTTAGTTACAGTAACAATGAACCTGACACCTAAATCAGTATCTTTAAAATCTCGCGTGCTCAATCCTTCAGTGGTCAATTCTTTATATGTAAAATCAATTTTTCCTGTAAGAATGTAGCTGACTGATTTTTCTTTTCTTGTATTCGGAATTTCCACTAATTCTACAAAGTTTAAATCATTGAGCGTATAACCTTTTTCACTAAAATTTAAACTTGAAATAGGAGGGGGAGACAAATCATCAGATTCATGAGTAATACGTGTACCTGTTAACTCCTTATCATGGTAATAAATTTTACCTTTCCCATCCCCATCTCTATCATCAATTAAAGTTTCGCCAAAAGCGCGATATATATCGAATCCTTCGCCACCGACAAGAACATCATAACCAGCACCACCATAAATTGTATCGTCCCCATCTCCGCCATACAAAAAATTATTACCAGAATCTAAGGGATCGTATTTTGTTCTTCCAGCATATAAATCATCATTTCCCTCTCCACCATACAATCTATCATTGTCCTTACCTCCATATAACTTATCATCGCCTTTCTCTCCATGAAGGTAATCCGTCCCATCCCCTCCATATAAATAATCAACCCCATCACCACCTTTTAAAATATCTCGCCCATTATAACCCCAAGCAGAGTTTTCAGTATTTGCATCTATTTCAGCATTGCCATCTTCTGCTGTAAAAATAATATCATCACCATCACTGCCGTGTATGACATCATTTCCCGCACCGCCTTCGGCAAAGTTATTCCCTGTGTCAAGAGCTAGCTTACTTGTTGTACTATCATGCGCCAAATAAATTTGGTCGTCGCCATCTCCACCATATATTCGGTCTTCACCTGCTCCCCCATAAAGCGTGTCAATACCGGCCCCACCATATATATGATCATTTCCTCCTAAACCATATATTGTATTTTGTGTCCCCGCATCATTTTGGTCATTCTCTTCATCCCCTGCGTAGAGATCATCAGCGCCATTACCTCCAAATATTATGTCACTTCCCTTACCTCCATATGCCTTATTGCTATTATTATCAAGGTTATTGGCATTTACTTCTGTTGATTTACCGAATTCAAATTTACTTACGATAAGTACATCATCACCTTCACCACCATATAGCTCATCCTCTCCATGCCCCCCAACTAATACATCTTTTCCAGTTCCACCATACAAAAAGTCATTATCTGATCCTCCATCAATGTAATCATTAAATTTTCCACCTTTTAAAGTATCATTACCTATATGTCCCCATATATTATATTTCCTACCATCATCACCGATTATAGTATCATCAATATTCGAACCAGTTAGATCAATAGTAACTCCTGACCATGGATTCATATCATCCGGAAGATAACTTAATACAGTTGCACTTATTGGCGCTACAATATCTGTCCATTTGGAAGCAGCATCTAATACACTTCGACCAATATAATTTAAGATATCATCTCTATGAATAGTTTCATTGGATCCCACGGTATTAATTTGATTGCTGAGAGATGTAAGTACCATTGAGATTACATTTAAAACTACGCCTACAGGACTCACTTTAAGAAGACTAGCTGCAATTCCAAAAATAGCATTGAAGTCTGAAACTAGATCAATAACTAATGATTTCTGAATCAAACCTGTTGGGTTACTATTTACATCTAATTGATCTAATAAAGTTTCAGAATTTCTAAAAAATCTTCCAGCTAATTGACCTATTTGCCCTATTCCATTTACATTTTGTAATATCTTGCTTTTCGCTATTAAATCAACACCATCTTGAATAGCCAACAGAATTGAAGTTGTAGTTTCTAGATTATTACCGGATTGATTATTGTTTATTGAAGACCAAATATTGTTTAATGCACTCACTGTTGCACCTAAATCACCTAGCTCAGCTCTTTTATCTATCTCTAGATTATTATCAACAAAACTTCCAATTTTACTCATTTTTAACCACCCCATTATTGTATAAATATTAAAATATAATTAACTTAACTAATATTCTAAATCATAAATAAAACTCCGTTTAAAAAATAAAATATGAACTTTTACATAAGAAATCCTATAACAAGATTTATTATTACTAATTTCTTTTTTAAAATTATAATATTTTTTTGAAAATGGAAAATCCTTAACAACAACATCACTCAGCAAATATTGATCACCATCAATATTTATCTGAAACTTATCAATACCGTGTTTAGTTTGATATCTTTTCTCCAGAAATAAACATCCTACCTTTACTTTATTTTCTATTTTATATTTTCTTGCTTTTTCAATAAGAAAATAATCCTTAGCATAAAAAACAACAAGTACAACAAGAATTAAAATCAAACAAGAAATAATATAAAAATTAGAATGCTCTTCATTAGATTTCATAAAACACCACTATATAATTCCAACTTAGAATAAATTAATTATTTTCTTTATTTAAAATTAACAATTTTTGAGGTCTTGCCTTTTCCAATTCACTAAATAAAGAAAAAGTCTGATTCACATAATTCACCACACCAGAAATCTGTTCCATATACTGTAAAAGATCCGGTGTCTTTTCAGCTTGAACTAACTTCACTGTTCGTGATGGATCAAAACCATCAAACTGACAATAAAACAAAGGCTCTCCACGTTTTAAAATCAAGTCTTTCGAAGTATCATGCCATTCAAAAGCCCACATCAAAGGACGTGGCCAAATATGAATCGGAAAACGACCACCAAAAATCGTTCCAGGTAAAGGATGTTTTCTGTAATGCCCAAAAGCATCTAGCTGCGTGATATACACCACTTCATCAGCAATAAAACAGTAAGGAAGTTTTAATTGAAGGATAGGGACATTAGGCGTACGCCATTCATTTTCATTCACGAGCGTTAACAACTCACGCAACTTATTACTACGTATAGGTGAAGTATCTCCCAATACATTTATAAGCGCTGGCTTTCCTGCTTTGTCTCGTTCAAAACGTAAATGAAAATCAAAAGGGCAATTGATTATAAAATAGCGACTTTCAAGCTGAAGTACTGCTGGACAACGGCCGGCAGATTTTGCATGCTTTTGTTGAGACTGCGAACGCATGCGATATGGTGGTTCAAAAAGAATTGAAGCTTTGTCATCAACTAAGAACCATCCCACCTGTATAGGTCCCGTCTCTGTATGCTTTTGATCATCCGTTATTGTAAAATTCATGTGCATTTTATTATTCACAAATATTAAAATTGTTTAATTGTAATCGATTTAATTTTATTTTTTAAATAATAAATTCAACATATACCTTTGATTAAAAACATTATTTTATTTAAAAATGTGAGCTGGTTGTCATATTTTATTATTCGTTTAGTAAAAAATGCAGAGTGTTAGGTTATGTAATCTACATTTATTTTTATACCTGTTTTAGTCAAATCATCTTTCTTGTAATGCCTTTTTTTGCTTTATTAAATGGCCTCAATCAATAATTTAGTATTGTCTTTTCTTCAGTCCGCATATCAACGTTTGTAATTATCCCCACGGGCAATATTTTCACCCAAAACACTATGAATTTTAATTTTTACTTCATTAACATCTGCTTAGGTAGATGTAGCCATGAATGTGTATATTGGCAACTGTAAAAACACAAAAACATAGATCTATTTCTCAGAAAAATAAAATAATCCTCTCTCATGTACACACGAGATCAAAGCAACGTAAAATTTTCTGAATACCCTACCCATCATTAAAAATGGTAACTGCTAGATTAAATTGAGATCAGTATGTTCTGTGCTTCTAAGAATCTCTCATAATGATAGGTTCATTTTAGCCCAAACCCATCCAGA
The DNA here is from genome assembly GCF_013419345.1 of Acinetobacter sp. YH12086. Taxonomy (NCBI): domain Bacteria; kingdom Pseudomonadati; phylum Pseudomonadota; class Gammaproteobacteria; order Moraxellales; family Moraxellaceae; genus Acinetobacter; species Acinetobacter sp. YH12086. The sequence continues at coordinate 100,190 of NZ_VPAF01000011.1, read as the reverse complement.
TTTGAAGGGTCAAAATTTTTATCAAACATATACTTATCTGCTCGCTCTTTTTTTTAATATCGCCAAGGCATAAAAGAAACATTTCTCACATAACTGTAACTCATATCTTTCCCCATCATGCTTGGAGCCATACCCCCAATGTGCGGATAAATTTCCAAACTGCAGTTTCGTTGATTGGTTGCATACATCACATACAACATCTGTAACGACTTCTACCTGTTTCAGTTGTTTAATTTCCATATTAAGAACCTCTAAGTTTTAAAATAAATAGCATTGCTATAAGTTGTGACCCAGTTCTTAAAAATATAAAAAATCACAATATATTGTATATTAATTGTAAATAAACACAAAATATGGGGTAGATCAATCTTGTTTAATATTTCAAAAAATTATAAGAATCTTCACTTGATTATTTTTTAATAATTGTAAAGAACTATGGGAAAAGCTTTTGATTTCGATGAAGAATTTGGCGCACCTAAAAAATTGTTGTGCAAAAATTTCAATAAAATCCAAATCAGTATACATCCTGATTTTTCTGGAATTTATCTTTGCTATCAAGAGGCTTTCAAATCCTTAAAAGCTGATCTATCAATATTGACTTCTTACCCTGAAATCCGTGTCTGGAAAGACCCTAATAGATCTAGCTATACCATCGTAAATGCCTGTCAGTGGCACTTATATTGGTCTAAGAACACACCTAAGAATATCAACTTACTCATTCATTTTTTTCCTCAAGATGAGGACAAAATTGATCTATTAAAAAAAGAGGCAAGTTTGGAATTCATGAGATTTCTGGCCTCTTATCACCATGAACTGGATCGAATGAATCCTGCAAAAATGCAATCGCTGATCAATGCACATATTTCATATGAAGTTATCTTGGCTTTAAACAAAGAAAACTCTTTCAAACCTCACCGTACTATGAGCTTAGATCTGCTAGCAAAACTACTCTCATACACACGAAATCAGCTGAATTATCGCAATAAAGTTATAAATCGAAAAAGACAAAGTGTGCTTGATCAACTGGAACAAACCAGTGCAATTGTTAAACAGCTTGTAAATAACGTGGACTTCGTTCTCACGCCAGATCAGCTATGGAAGGCATAATGTCAGAATCCAACCTAAATCATCAAAATATTGCTGATATTCCGCGGGTATCATTAAAGCAGACACTGGAAAAGCTCTTTGGTGATGAGCAACTCCAACGTACGGAACATATTCAATATGTTGCTGATTTACTGACTTCACACCCAACTGATCAATGTCTGGAAGGACTGAATCTCGATCTATTAGATTTTGATATAGAAACCAATTCTGTTGTTGCTAGACCAATACCCTTGATCTCCTCTCGAGAACATACTGTTAGCACAACACCAGTTATTTGGTATATAAACTCAATCGCACAATTAGCAGAGTCTGAAGAAAATGCTTTAATCTGGAATATTCTAGTATTAAAGGCAGCGATATATTTAATTGCACTTCCAGACATTAAACCTGAACTGTTTAAAGAAAACCATACAGAACATTTCAATACTGTCAAACGCTTATTTCAACGCTTTCGTACAGCCAATCGGGTTTTGAACACTCATAAAACATATGAAAACACCCCTGAGTATATGCTTCTTTGGGAAAAGCATCTTCAAAACCCTAAACTATCTTTAGCAGAATTTGTTCAGTATCTGAATGATGTCATTAATAAAAATAGTGATAAAGAGCCATCTAATGATTTTATACAAAACCTACTAAAAGTTATTCGTATTACTTTTAGTTACGTTTTGGAAAATAAGGCAAAAATTGCCAAAGCGAGCATCGAGACTCAACTACAACATGATTTTTTAGACGAAGATCAACTGATTGTAGAAAGTTCAGAAATTAAAAAAGGGCAAAAGTCTAAAGCTCTCAATATAGAAAAACGACTAGATGACCAAGATACACGTCAAATATTTGTAGACCCAACTATAGTTACCCCTCTTGCTGCATATTCAGAATCCAACCAGAGCTATGTGCTGCCTCTGGTTGCCAAACATATTCAACGAAAAGAACATTTGCTGCCATACAGCAACCTCTTTCCTAATACCACAAGTATAAGAGCCCTAATTACTGAACTATATAAAAATTATATTGTTGAAATTAAAGAAGACTCTAAAGAGAAGGATAAAGAAATTAAAAAAAAGAAGGCATCCTTGATCCTGATGATGTCATTTCTAACCGGAAATAAAATCCAAGAGTGGCTACGTCTACAAAGTAAACGTGCTAAAAACTTGAATTCTCGGCAACAGATCAAGCAAAGCAATGGGCAATATCTTTTGAAGAGTAAATTTTCAATTTTTGAAAATAAGAATTTTGCTTATCCAGATAGCTTACTTAATCAAACAGTCTATCTGGATATCCCGATTCCAAATTCATTTATTGCTTCGCTACGAGATGGAAACATTATTACAGAAAAGGATCTTCAGCAATATTTAAAACAGTTGAGAACCGAACTTTATATTCCCAAATTATCATTGATAAAAATAAGCTCTCTTTTACATCAGACTATTTTGCAGCGCACAGGTAATAAACAGCTTGCCGATCTTCTCACAGGTATTGATGCCAATAAGTCTTCTTCTATTTCTTATTGCCATCAGAGTATTCAGACTTTACAGACTGAGTATGTCTCGATTTTAAAAGAGCTATGTGAGTCATTATCTAATGACTACCAGAACATCGAATATGCTAGAGAAAAAAACTTTGGTAGCCGTAAAGCACCTACCCCAAGCGTGATTAAAGATATCTTTACCATACTCAAATTTAGAATATTTTCACAAAAAGAAGATGATTGGATAGCAATTTTTAATCATTACAATATCTGGATGTGGCATTTTTTATTGCTTTTTACTGCTGCACGACCAGTCGCTGAATTTCCAGGTTTTTTAAACAGTTTTAACTTAAAACGACAAATATGCATGGTTTCTGATAAAGAGGTGGGTGGGCGTCAAGGCTATGGACGCTTAATTCCACTGAGTCACTTTGTTGTACAAGAGCTACAGAAATTCATAGATTTTCTACATTATTTTAAAACTCAAATTAGTTCTAGTCAGCCAGAAATTTCACAACATATTCAACAAATTTTAGAGAGTAAGCTCCCTCTGTTAAATATTATTCAAGACGATCAATGGCAACCTTTGAGGCCTTCCATTATAAAAAACTTTCATCCTGAGTTAGGTTTGGAACATGAAAACTGGCACCGACATAGTGCCCGTGCATTTCTCAGCCATAAAATTAGCGAAATTGAAATTTTAGCGTTATTCGGTCATGAACCGATGCAGCAAGAAGCTGCGCATCCTTATTCCAGCTTATCTATTTCACAATATTCAAGCATTGCTCATGTTCTTGAACAAATGAAAGATTATTTTAATATTACCGGTATTGAACTCGATGTCCTCATCCAATAAACGAACTAAGCCAGTTCAACCACTATATGCAGAAAAGCGTAGAAAACAAATTCGTCTTAATAAAGAAGAATTGCATCGGTCGGATGTAGAACAGGAGTTAATTCAATATTTCCAAGAACAAGAACTAGAACAAAAAGAGGATCTTGAATCTTTCTATCCAGCAATTTATGAGTTTATTAAACGCAAAGCTCCAAGCTTGGCCTGGAAAAAATACGCACATGAATTTTTCCGGGCATATATAAAGAAAATCAATCTAAATCGTCATCAAGCTTTACCTCTACCTAGCCTGACATTTGAAATGCAGCGCGATCAACCAGTTTTCACCATGAACTGGATTGAAAAGGGTCATCAGATTGATAAAATTATTGATAAGCTTTGGGACTATTGGATTCTAGTGAAAGATAGCCAAGCATTTTCTGATGATGAAATCATTGGGAATATTATTATTTCTGCCATGCTTTATTCAGGATTAAATCAAAAAGCTTCTTTAGAGGCTTTGCTTGAACATTTAAAAAATCCAGCAAAAATCAGAAATATCGAAGATCTAAACATTATATTTTTAGAACCGCTCTCACCCTCTTATGGCGATCTATTTATTGATGAAAAAACCATTCGTAAATCACGTAATTTTATTCCTGATCAAATTACACGATTATGGTTAATTCATTTCAATGGCAGAAATATTCGCAGAGTAAATCGGAAGATTGAATACTATCTTGAGCTTATTTTTAATAAAATTAAGCTATCATTTAATCCCCAAATTTATAAATTAATCCGTGATTATGCCAACTTTAATTGGATGCAACTCCCGAAGGTTGACATTGATCCTGCATTATCACAATGCCTCATTGAAAATACTGCAACCTGTGGCTTATCAGAAACAGAGTTTGAAAAATTCCTTCATCCAAAATTTAAATATCAGCAGGACAATCCTACTGATTTAAATGTAGAGAACTTACCATCTGTTGTGAGTCAGACCTACTCTAATGATGAGATTCAACAAGCCTTGGATGATGTTATAAAGATTCACAAAGATCTTTTACAATTGATTCGTACCCCACAAGCCAATCAAAGTATTGAGCTACTAATTATTAAATATTGTATTGAAAATGCTAATAAATTTAATGAGTACAGTAAACGTATCGCCTTATGGCTCATCAGCCTTTATAAACCCACACAGGATCAAATTAAGCTTCTAGCTGAACATTTTAATTTTTGTGAAAACCAATTTAAAAAAGCGTTTCAGCAGAATAATCCTTTAGCAGATAGTTCAATTTACACTTATTACTCCCGTATTGCTGAGCCCTGGCTTACTCATTCTTTACAATATCTAAATAGCGAAGAAGATCTAAATACGACTCTAGCGAAGATCTACCAACAAATCATTACGAACACTCGACTCGCAGATGAAGCAGGCCAACCTGAGTTTAAAAAATCCAAAGGTCAAACTAGCAGGATGTTGAAGCGCTTCCATAGCTTTCAACAAACGGTTTTTGAAGCTGAGCCTCTCGAATTAGAATCAATTGCCATACAAAACAGACCTAGAGCCCGTATTATTGGCCCTTTAACATATCAGGCTTTCATGAACAAATTAGATACATTATTTACAGGTTCTGATAATCAAGAAAATATTTATAAGACATTAAAAATCATCTATATCTTAGCTTACCGAACCGGTATGCGTATTAATGAAATTCTAGGCTTACGTGTGCGGGATATCGAGGGCTTAAGCTGTCTATCGGTATGGATTCAGCCCTACGGCTCAAAAAAGCAAGGGAACTTACATCAACTTAAAACAGATAGTGCTGAACGCAAAGTTCCTGTGTATTGCTTATTAAAAGCTGATGAATATCAGCTATTTCATAGCTATGTGGTCGAGCAGCGTCTACTCAATGAGAAAAATTTATACTTATTCCGCAATTGGAATCAAAATATCAAGCTGAACAAACATACGGTGACAACACCTTTTAGAATGATTATGAACGAGCTTTTTAAAACTCATGATTATTCTTTCCACTCATTTCGACACACAGCAGCGAATCACTTATCCGTTATTCTCAATTGTGCTTACGCTCCACTGGTCAAAAATCTGACGGATTATACCCAAGAAGAATATCAGTCCATTCGGACAGAGTTACTTCGAAATACGCATGGCCAAAATCATTGGTTTATGATTGCCCATTTACTGGGTCATATTGACCCTACGGAAACCTTTAAAAGCTATATTCATCTGAGCTACCTGATCGCTGGACATAAAATACTGCAATATCATCCAGACATCGATACTCAATTAGCAAAGAAGATGATGGGCTATCTACCCTCTTTTAAATTTTTAAACACAGTAAAAGATTCTTTTCCATTCAATTTTGAAAAGCATGCTATGCATTTAAGTCAACAGTTACTCAACGATCAAACTGACTGGTTAAAAAGTAACGTAGAAGACATTCTAGATGAGGTTTCATCTGACTCACAGCCTCATGATTTTTTTAAATATTTCGTAGGAACAAAAGAATCTAAAGTTTCATTTGCATGGTTTTTTAAGTGCCTAAATTTACTCGAAATTCATCATGATCCAGATCTAGTCTCAGAGGAAATGTGTTTACCTGTAGAACTGGTGAATTATTGGTATGAAAATGCCAAACAATTAGGCCAACTCAAGTCTCAAAAAAAGAACCCTAGATTATTTGATATCAATAACACAAATCATCTAAAGAATCCTCTGAAACCAGCCATGATCGATACTGTTGAAGAGCGTACTGCAAGAAATTATTTCTTTGAAAATATTCAAAATGAATTTGAAAAGAATCCAGACCAAATCAAAGCGGTGCTTGAGACATTTTTAAGTCGTGTTACAGTTTCTCATACAGGTATTCATTATCGTTGGAATAAAATCGATCAGTTGGAATCATTTTATTCCAAGATAAAAGACCTGTTTCCCCGTCAATTTTGGCATTTACTTGGACAAGATTTGGTAAAATTGTTAGATACCAAGAAGCAGCCTTTATTATTGAAACTGGCTAAATTGAACACAACAGAGCATCCAACGACTCAAGAAGATTATGTCCGTCTTCAACTTTATTCAACTAAAGAGCGTAAAGCACTTGCAGCCTTTAAGTTCTGTCTACATCTAGCCTGTATCGGCAGACCACGATCTATTGAACTTAAAGTCTAAGGATTAGAAAAGTCATAATCGAGCACATAACTTAACTATTTGAGGGGGAGCATTACCTTTCAGTCTGAATAAAAATGAAGATCGAATTAAATTTTGTTTCAAATGCAAAGATACTAACGCACTTAGTGACAGTCCAATTTGTCGAAGATGTTTTAAATTAAGTAAAGCTGTAATAAAAATCTTGGATTATGGGGCATATGATCGGATAAATGAGCTTTACGTTAAGTAGCTTCAATGTGATGTCTAGTCAACTCTATAAGAGAATAAGTGGTCAATTAATAGAGAATATGCATCGTACTTCATATTCAATTTCTTAAATTGTAGTTATTAATCATTACAATACTGAAAAAAAGCGAAAGTCATGGAAATAACTTTCGCTTGGAAATGATGGGACAGAACCCAAAGATCTGCTCAATCGCTTCTTCTCTTTATCCATTTATAATTGCGTTAAATCTTGCAATCCATGATTGGGCATCATGAGAGTTTGCCGCAAAAAACTTGAACATAGGCTGCTCAGCATTATTCGTATTCACAACGATAGAATAGTGATCTCGTGAGATCTCTCTACCGTCAGAACGCTGAATTGTATTTGTCTGTGTTTCCATATTCCAGCTGCGGATGTCGCTCAAATCAAAAATTATAATGTCTGTTATGGTTTGGGCTGTAAAAGCAATTTTCCGCTGCACAGTATCAATCACTACGCCTGTCGCTGAATGACTTTCATTAAAACCATCTGCCTTCAAATAGCTCAATTTTTGCTTATGCAGTCTTTTGGGCAATATATTGCTGATATATATCCTTCGAATCGGGTAATAAATTAAAAAAGAAATCACTAAATATAAAAAGCCCACAAAGTAAAATAAGATATCTGCCTTCATTCCAGCATATGCCTTGAAAGCAAATAGCGTAATCAGAAAAAATATAAAATAGCCAAGTAAACTCTGCATAGAAGACCAAGGCTGCTTCACTGAAACCGTTTTTATTACACAGGACATAACATAAAACTTTTAAAATAAATTATTAAAGAAGATTTTTATTGATTAGCTAAACCATCATAACCACTAAGATTTGGCACTTTTGTCAGCAATTTACAGCCTTGAAATGCCCCCTTATAATTCTTTATATATAAAGAAGCCAGAGAGAAACTTTCATTTCTTTCCTGAATATCTCCATATACGCCATAACTACATTTTTTATTGCCAATCCCTCTGTCCGTTATAATTACAGTGAGTTCATTGATATTTGGAACAGCAAAAACTTGTGCTCTTATGTCCTTTTCTTTGGATACTGTTTCAAGTAAAACTGACCAACTATCATCATTATCTCCTGGCGGTTCAGTGATCTCAGCAGGAGATTCTATATCAAAGAAACGTCCATCAAATGGAGACGCTTTAAATGCCTTAATAACTCTATCCCTGAAAAACTGATCATGAGCATATAGTTCACTAAATGAAAAATTACATCCTGAAGGAAGACTCATATCTCCATCATCACTAATAATTAAATTATCTAAACATTTCTTAGAAACCATTTTTTTCAAACTACTTGTCTTGTTTTTACTAGGCTTTACTTCAGGTGCTATGCCTGCATAAGCATTACCACTTACATGAAGTGCCAAAGTCATACTGGATAGCAACAGTAAATTTTTAACGCCCTGTTTCCCTTTATTAAATTTCCCCATTTCAGCCCTCTTTTTTTGATATATGAATTTATTTCCTTAAACAAAATTATCTGTATTAAGGATAAAAATTACATATTATTAATGTATTAGTGAAATTTGCACCCAAAACAGGTGCATCCTAACACGCACCTATTATAGGTGCAATGAATAATATTACTTTATCAATTCACTCAGATGAGCATGTTTGGCTGCGTAAGCTTTTCATTCAAAAGAGAAATGAACTCGGACTTTCCCAAAGGGCGCTGGCAGAGCGTTTAGGCATCATTTATTCATTTGTTGGGAAAGTGGAAACAGGTGATCGAAAATTAGATATTTTTGAATTTATTCATTATTGTGAAGCTTTAGAATTAGATGCGAATGAAATTGTCAGCCAACTCATTTTATTAAAAAATAAAAGCTAAAATTATTTCATTTTTTATATGGCCTCCTATAACTTGCCGTTAATCCTATAATTCTTAACACCCCCTGCACTCTCCCGACCTAATCATATATTCTTTTCAAACAAATTAAAAAATAGAGATTTGCAATTCAATTACAAATACCGCGTTCAAAATTTTTTACTACCGTCAGTACGAATTATGTAGTAGAACCTAAAGAGCGCTTTGTAATACGGATAATCGAACAAATGACTAATAGCGAAAAGGTCTTAGCTAAAGCTGTTTTAGCAACAGCCAAAAAAATGGGGCTAACATATGATCAGCTTGCCATGATTCTTGGTATAGATTTATCAAGAATCAATATAGATTACTGCAAACTGTCATCACTACAAAAAGAAATTGCTCTAAAACTTATACGTATAACAAATGCCCTAGATTCTCTTGTAGGTGGAGATATATCAATGATGCAACACTTCATGAAATCTCCAAATAAAATAACAAAAGGCACCCCATTGGATCAAATCCAGAATATTTCTGAGCTTGAGATTGTTTTACAATTTGTAGAAGGCCTCCAAGCTAAACCATAATATATGCAAGGCTTCATTACTTATAAACTTGAGTTATGGCCCGATCTAATTATTCAAGTGCAAGATATAAGAAACATCCTTTCTCAAGATAAGTATTCTAAAAGCGGTCATTTCAATTTTGGGCTTACAATTGAATTTCGTATAAGAGATTTTATGTTAAATATTCATACGAGCTTATATAGGTTACCTATTCTACTCTTGCCTCATATATCTAAATTCCCAATTTTTTGCCTATATACTTTATCTCAATATCTGTTCCTATCAGTTTATAATGAATTCGTCCAGCGATACCTCCTGTAAAGAACAAGTGTGCTTCGTATCCTTTATATCCAAGGTCACTTAATAATCTGGCCCTATTTTGATGTTCACCTTGTGCATTTTTTACCGAAAAAGTAATTGTACAATTTGTATTTTCAGATTTTACTAAGTCTAAATTAACTCTAGATAAAGTTTCATAAATAGCTGGATAATGATTTGGTATAGCTTTTAAATTATCTTTAGCCTCATCTAGAAGAGTGATCTTAGTAAGGAAAGCGGAAGGATTTTCAATAAAATCATGCATATCTGGAATTTTTTCAAAAACTGAAAACCAATCTTGATGAGCGTTGACATGTTCACTTATAGAAGCATGTCTTAAATTAATTATTTTATCATCACTATCTATTTCATTAATTACTACATTTATTTCAGATGAATCCCAAGGTAGTTTCTTTTTATTAAATGAAAGTACTATAGAATCTAATAAATATGTCCAAGTTAATGATTCATAGGGTGTGTCTAGGTAGCTAGCTTCAACTCCAAAGAATTGATCTAATTTATTTTCATTATCGAGACTGTATGGACTCTTTTGTAGATTTATCTTGATTGCCTGAATCTCTTCTTTCACTTGATGCTTTAATTCATTTGGAACATTTCTAAAAGGTATATTCTCAGAAATTTTTAAGTCAAAAATAGATGTACTTAGATTTATTTGTACATTAGGTCTTAACTTTTTAATTGAGTTTAAAACTTTATAAAGATCTTTAATATTGTGAATAAACCATTCAGGGATTTCTTCATCAGTAAGAGATGGTGTGCAATCGAAAAATATAATATTAGAATTCATAGTTAGCTTAGTAACTCATCTAGTGCTTTCTCCCATTCATCAAAAAAACCCTCCGGCCATTTTAAAAATCGACCATTTTTTTGAAGTGATGGATAAATAATTTCCGTAATGCCTGTTTCATAATTCCTTTCGAAGTAAAAAACCTCAACATTCTCAGAGTTTATTAATAAGTTTTTTGTAGCTAAACGGATACCGTTTAGAAGGTGATCACTATGAGTTTCCACAAAAATTTGTACTCCGTCTTGAGCACATAATGCCAACAGAATTCCTAATTTTAATTGACCTCTTGGATGTAAATGTGCCTCAGGATTTTCTAATAATAAAATAGATTTTGGTTTAGCTGTAAGACAGCTAGTTATAATTGGAAGAGAATATGTAAGGCCATACCCTACATTAGTAGGTCGTCTATCCGCACTTTTCCTCTTTGACAGACTATTATATTTAAAGGACAAAGTTGCCGAATCAATATTATCAAAATTTTGAGTGTAAATTTCTGCTCCAGGACTTATTTCTTGTATCCAAGCAGTTATTTGGTCTTTCAAAATTTTAGTGGCAACACTGTGTCTACGGGTAGGATCTAAAGATGAAAATTCATCTTTCATTACTCTCATATCTGATACTGTAAAATCTTCATTTTGATTTATATAATCAATTGTAAATTCACCATTACAACCCAACCAACCTAAATCACGATTAATAGTACTTGCTTGAGGATATAAGTTTTTAGGAGAAATTCGATCAGCCTGTATATACTGTAAATTATGTAAAGCTTCTTGTAGCTTTTTAATATCGCCAATTTTAGTACCTCGCAGTGAATCTTGTGCAACTGAAGGGCTAAAATCATAGGTCAATTCAACAGCATTATTATCTTCTGAATTGATTTTAAAGACTACATCTTCATTAGAAGCTTCTTCTGATAAAATGTCATTAGATTTACCAAGAGATACTAAATCTCCTGATAAAAATAATTTTTCCCCATTGGGACTATAATTTAATGATTGTTTAATCAAGGCTAAAACTTGTAAAACAGAGCTTTTTCCTGAGCCATTTAAGCCCGTTAGAACATTAAGACCCTTAAACTTAAACTCTTGATTAACAATAGATTTAAAATTTTTAACTTCTAAATTATTTATCATAGCACTCTACAAAAAAGTGAAAATATTTCTTCAAACTTGTTCTTACGAATATAGAAAGAGTTATCTGAGCCAGTATTACTACTAAGAGCTTCAGAAAATTTTCTATCTTTCTTCATTTCACGCTCTGTCATCTCAACTACTTCTTTATTACTCTCATAGAGTTTATTTATTTCAGATTCACTATAAATTCCAGAACCTAAAAGGTATACTTGTATCTCAAAAACTGTTTTATTGATTGGATTTTTAGAATCTTTTGAAAAATCTAACTTTCTGAAAGAATGCTCTCCAAAAATTCTAATTGTATTCTCGATTCCTTTGAAAAATTTATCCTCTTCAATATCCCATCTTTTTTCATCCCAATTCATAATAAAATTAATTAAAGAAAAATTTAAAAAATCATCCAAGATATTTTTTTCACAACGATCTCCATTAGTCGAGAAAAGAGAAAAAACTCTAAGAATCATCTGATGATCTATCAATCTTTTTTTAGATATTTTATTTTTGGTATAATTTAAGAATTTACTTCCATTTGATATATTAGATACACGATCTCGCCATATACCAGGATAGATTGCATTTCTTATTTCCTGACCATTAACTGCTAAACCACCTTGATTTAATCTTGCAAAAATATTGAATCTAACTAAATCGGGAGTAGCAGGTCTAATGATGGTCGATGTAATTTCTAGTTCATTAATAATACGTTTATAATTTCTAGGTATCTCTTCAAATTTTTTACCATTTAAATCAATTAGATATTGCATATCACTGAGAATTAAATCATCTATTTTGATTTTTAAAGATCTTGATAGTTCTTTACTATCAATAAATTGGAATATAGTACTTAAACGTTGTAATCCATCTACGACAGAATAGTTTCCATTGATATCCTCATTAAAATAAAATGATGGCAATGGAATTCTTAAAATAATAGATTCAATTAATCTAGATTTTCTTTTATTATCCCAAAGGTCACTTGCTCGCTGAAAATCGGGATTCAAAACCAATTCATCATTTTGTAGTCGATCTAAGAGCTTTGAAATAGTCATTGGTTTAACAATAATATCTATTTTTGCAGTATCAAAAGGCGTATATGAATCAGAAATTTGAGGCTCCTTATCTTCTAACTCAATTTCAACATCACTTTCGAATTCAATAGTTTCTTGCACCATACTAAACCAACTAAACTATATTTAAAAATTATTATATAGATCATCTACATGTTGAGGTAGTGTTCCTACATATATTTTATATATCATTACTTTTATTCATAAAAACCCGAATCTCGGATAAGCAATCGACTTAAAAAAGAGAAAGACTAGCGCTATCAGTTGAGTTACCACACAAAACTCACAACTCTAGTCCTTATGATTGATAGTACCCAATTATTCTGCGTAATTGATGATTTTTTTCTAAAATTTGAATCAATCTATTGGAATTTCTTAAAGCAGAACTTTCGATGCTCAAGAGTTCGCCCTGCTCAACTCAGTATTTCTGAAATTATCTTTATTGCAATTTGGTATAAGTGCTCTCATTTCAATAATTTCAAAGCATTCTTTACAGCGTTAAAATATCACAATAGCCATCTATTTTAAGCATCTGCCATGTTATCAACGCATGATTCATCTGATGAATACACATCAACTAGCTTTACATGCCCTATATTTTGCTTTGATGAAAGATCAGCACAGCAATTATTTATGGATTGATTCAACTGCATTACCTGTCTGTAAAAATCAGCGGATACAACGTCATAAGTCTTTATCAGCTATTGCAACACGTGGAAAAAGCTCCATGGGCTGGCTCTTTGGCTGTAAGCTGCATTTACTGATGAATCAATCAGGTGGAATAGTCAATACGGTTTTATCCAATGGACATACAGCAGATATCAAATGGTGGCGCAATTAGTCAAAGGAATGATAGCCAAACCCTATGCTGATCGTGGCTATATTAGTCATGAACTTAAGAGCAGACTTAAAGATCAAGGCATTGATTTGATGACCTATCATCGTAAAAACATGCAAACCATTAAATTATCAAAAGCTGATAACTACCATTTAAAAAACGCAATAAAATAGAAACATTATTTAGCTTGCTAAAAGGGACACACAACTTAGTCACGAGCAAAGCACGAAGTATTACTGGTTATTTGGCAGGCATTTATGCTTCTTTATGTGCCTGTCAACTTTGTCATCAAAACAAGCCGATGGTTCGTATTATGGAAACATTGGCTTAAACAGGATTCGGGTTAAGTAGTTTTCCTAAAATCAATATAATACCAATTATACGAAATTTTTTATTTTATTTAATATAAATCATAAACTTACACTCAACAACTCCAGAGTTCAGCGCACTGGAATGGTTTTTTTGTGATTATTCATGTTCCACGCTTGTTATTTGATCAATGTTCCGCAGTTTTGCGTAGCCTCAATTAACCCTACCTAAAGCAGAAAAAATGTCCAGATAAAACAAGAATAGATGTCCAAGTAATTATTGATTTTACATCAAGAGACAGGTTAGCCTAATTCTAAAAGTATTGAAAATGCTATACACATATGAGCTCTATTCAAATAGTTTAAGGCAAAATAGAACCTTATGAATTCAATAATATTCAAAAATCACTATAAAAAAGTTTGCTATATAGCGAATATTTGCCATAATTTATCAAAAGTTTGCTATATAGCGAACAAATTTCTAGAGTTAAAATTGATATGGCTACAAGAGAAGAAATAGGTAAAGAAATACGTTTGGCAAGAAAAGCTCTGGGCTATACACAGAAAAATCTTTCAGAAAAAACGACCGTCAATAAAACAACAATTTCAGAAATAGAAAATGGCCATTTTACAGGCTCATTTAGTATATTCGAAAGTGTACTTAATGCCGTAGGTCTACAATTTGAAGTGGATAAAAAGAAGTATAAATTTCCGCACTGGGATGAAATTGAAGCAATGTTTGCGGAAGATGATGAATAAAAGTTTAGTGATTTAGATTATCAGTCAAAGTACAACAAAGATTAACTTTTAGATAAGAAAGTAGAAAGGCTATATTTATACGTCTTACGCCAAAAGGCAAAATAGAAATCGTAATTCCAGATCGTATAGCCTCAACACAAAATTATACCAATCAGTAAAACCCCCTTAGATTCAGTATGTATATGTCGGTTACTATTGTTGATTATCACAATAATTTTAGTGACCAAGAACCAAAGTACCTCACCCTACTTTAAGTTACACCACACAGAATAAAGACCATATATACATGTTATATATAGAATTTATTAAAATACAATTTGTGTAATTCTAGGTATTTTATGTCGGTGACTATTGCCAAGGTTGGGGTCGGGAGTTCGAGTCTCCTTTCCCGCTCCAAATTCAAAAAGCCCCCATCAAAAGATGGGGGCTTTTTTATTGCAGATTGAAAAACATTTGAATCAATTTATAGCCCTTTTTTAATCTTTGCATAGCTCTATGATATTGAGCATGTATTGGAGTTCAAGCTGATTGATCACCATTAATAAAAAGTATTAAAAAAAACAGCTAAGCCCCTGTCTTAGATATATTATTTTTAAAGTTGAATATCTACAAAGTTGCTAACACCAGATTTTCATCATCAATCCTCTTGTTGTTTTTCCCACATCTATTGTTTTAAATCAAACACTTATTTTATCAAATTTGCATATTTTTTATGCAGATTAAATGCTAAACAGACATTTTGCTAAGTTAAGAATAATCCATCATTTAAAGAATCACGGATTTACGAGTAGCGTTTTGATATCTATTAAAGGTGTCATTATGTCTCATTTAATCTCTGAAAATATTCATGTTATTGAAAATGACTTAGAAGCGATTCATGCAGCGTATCACGTTGCAGATTTTGCTTTGGAAGGTCGAAATGAACGTGATCAGAACCGCCTACTCCCATTTGCAGAAATCGACTTATTCAGTCAAAAAGGTTTAGGTGGCATTCGTATTCCCAAAAAATTTGGCGGTGCCTACGTGTCCAACAAGACACTGGCGCAGGTTTTTCGCATTATCAATAAAGCAGATTCTAGCGTGGGCCAAATTCCACAAAACCAAATTGCCTTGCTGTATATGATTGACCTCATGGGAACGGATGAGCAAAAAGCCTTTATTTTTAATGAAATTTTACAGGGAAAACGTTTAGCTAATGGTGGGCCAGAGCGCAACACCAAAGACACTAAAACCTTAAACACAACGCTGCGCATTGAAAATGGAAAGTATGTTGTTAATGGTGAAAAGTTCTATTCAACCGGCAGTAGTTTTGCAGATTGGTTGGCGATTAAAGCCGTTCACCCTGAAGGTCATGTTGTCCTGACCATCATTGATCGACATGCTACAGGCGTAGAAGTGATTGATAATTGGAATGGTTTTGGTCAGCGCACAACGTCTAGTGGCACCGTCAAACTGAACCATGTCGTGGTAGACCCCCTATTAATTTTTGATGAACGTAAGCTTTCTGCAGGGCCAACGTATCGAGGCGCCTTTTCACAATTGATGCAAGTCGCGATCGATGTCGGGATTGCGGAAGCTGCCTTTGCAGACACCCTTTCTGCGGTACAAAAAGCCCGTCCGATTGTGGATGCACAAGTTGAGAAAGCCAGTTTTGAGCCCTACACCCTACAAGAGGTGGGTAAATCTGCAGTTTTATTGGATGCTGCGATTTTACTTTTAGATGAAGCCGCAGATTATCTCGATGAATTAGATCAGCTTGATCAGGTGAGTGAACAACAAGCTGCTCTAGCTTCGATTCGTGTCGCAGAAGCCAAAATCTATGCCAATGATGCAGCCTTACAGATCTCTGAAAAACTCCTTGAGTTAGGCGGCAGCCGTGCAAGTTTGAGTGCCCATAACCTTGATCAACACTGGCGCAATGCCAGAGTACACACCTTACATGATCCTGTGCGCTGGAAGCTGCATACCTTAGGCGACTATTACTTAAATCATAAATTACCTGCACGCCATGCGTGGATTTAAGGAGAATTCTGATGACCTCATTTCCAAATATTAATTCGCTACAGGCCGCATCAACAACACCTGCGCATATTATTCAGTCCGATGCAGAAGCACTTGAAATTGCAAAACAATTAGCCGAAAAATTTAGAAAAAATGCCGTGCAACGTGATGCCGAACGCATACTGCCGTTTGATGAAATCGAGGCCTATAGTCAATCTGGTCTCTGGGCAATCACAGTTCCCAAGGCATTTGGCGGTGCCGAAGTTTCAAGTTATACCGTGGCGCAAGTGATTGCGCTTATGAGTGGTGTAGATGGCTCAATTGGGCAAATTCCACAAAACCATTTTTATGCATTGGAAGTATTACGAAACACCGGCACAACTGAACAAAAGCAAAAGCTTTATGCCGAAGTGCTTGCTGGCGCTCGTTTTGGCAATGCCTTAGCCGAGTTTAAAACCAAAACCGCTGCGCAAAAACAAACGTCGATTCGCCCTCATGACAATGGTTTTGTGGTGAATGGTGAAAAGTTTTATTGCACCGGCAGTTTATTTGCACATCGTATTCCCACATTGGTCAAAGACCAAGATGGTCGTGAATATTTAGCCTTTATTGCACGTGAAAGTACAGGTTTAGAGCTGATCGATGATTGGACAGGGTTTGGACAGCGCACCACGGGTAGCGGCTCTGTAAAATTTCACCAAGTTGCAGTTCCTGCCATAGATGTCATTCCCTTTGATCGGGCATTTACGGAGCCGACATTGGTTGGGCCATTTGCGCAAATTATGCATGCTGCGATTGAAGTCGGTATAGCCCGCGCAGCCTTTGAAGAAAGTTTAAGCCGCGTACACCAAGCTCGACCATGGATTGATTCAGGTCTTG
The DNA here is from genome assembly GCF_013419345.1 of Acinetobacter sp. YH12086. Classification (NCBI taxonomy): domain Bacteria; kingdom Pseudomonadati; phylum Pseudomonadota; class Gammaproteobacteria; order Moraxellales; family Moraxellaceae; genus Acinetobacter; species Acinetobacter sp. YH12086. The sequence goes on along the minus strand of NZ_VPAF01000011.1, from coordinate 82,846 downwards.
ATCTTGCAAGCGAAGATCCTTTAACCAAATACGAACTCGGTCGTATTGCCGCAGATGTCCGCGCCAGTGAGGTCTTGCTGAAACAAGCTGCTCGCTCCATCGATACTGCTCGCCCACAGCCCAATGCCGAAAACATCGCAAAAGCTTCTCTAGATGTCGCGAAAGTGCGTGCGCATAGTACTGAAACCGCACTTAAAGCTGCATCAAAATTGATTGAGCTTGCAGGCAGCCGTGGCAGTCAGCGTGAAGATGGTCTAGATCGTTTTTGGCGTAATGCACGTGTTCATACCTTGCATGATGCAGGGCGTTGGAAATATTTCTTCATTGCCAATTACCTCCTGAATGGCGTATTGCCCCCACGTCGAGGGACCTTGTAATGAGCCAAATTACGACGGCAGATACCCAATCACATCCAGCCAAGAAAATTTTACTGAATGCCTTCGACATGAACTGTGTCGGGCATATCAATCATGGCTTATGGACCCATCCCCGCGATGAGTCACACCGCTTTAATGAACTGAGCTATTGGACCGATCTTGCCAAAACCTTGGAGCAAGGGCTGTTTGACGGGCTATTTATTGCGGATATCACCGGGGTCTATGATGTTTATGAAGGCAATATTGATCTCACACTTAAAGAGTCGATCCAACTGCCGAGCCATGACCCCAGCACCCTAATTTCTGCAATGGCTGCGGTCACTGAAAACTTAGGTTTTGGTGTAACAGTCAATTTGAGCTATGAAACGCCTTATCAATTTGCACGTCGATTTGCCAGCCTAGACCACCTGACCCAAGGTCGAATCGGCTGGAATATCGTGACTGGATATTTAGATAGTGCAGAACGCCTCATTGGGCAAAAAGGCTTGAAAAATCATGACCTACGCTATGAACAAGCCGAAGAGTTTTTGCAGCTTTGCTATAAGTTTTGGGAAGGCTCGTGGGAAAATGATGCGGTTCAAAAAGATAAAGCTCATCGCATCTTTAGCGACCCCAAAAAAGTACATGCCATTCAACACCAAGGCAAGTTCTATCAAAGCCAAGGGGTATTTCAAGTTTCCCCTTCAATACAGCGCACCCCTGTGTTGTATCAGGCCGGTGCTTCACCACGTGGCTTAGCTTTTGCCACACAACATGCAGAAGGCATGTTTATCGGTGCAGACAGCGCAGAAAAAGTTAAAAATCAGGTACAAAAAATTCGCAGCCAAACCGCAGCGCAAGGGCGTGACCCACAAGCCATCAAACTCTTTGTAGGCATTACGGTAGTGACTGCAGAGACCGATGAGCTCGCCCAAGAGAAATTGGCTGAATACATTCGCTATGCCAACCCTGAAGCGGGACTGGCACACTTTTCCAGCTCGATTGGTATGAACCTCGCCAACTTTGCAGAAGATGAAGCCATTCCATATCAGCAGACCAATAGCATCGCATCGGTCAATCAAAAATTTAAAGAGCAAAAAATCACTCGCCAAGATTTGCGTGCTCAGCACGTTCTAGGTGGGCGTTATCCGCTCTTTGTTGGGAGTGGTGCCAACGTTGCAGAACAGTTGATTGATTATTTGGATGAAACTGGCATCGATGGATTTAATCTGACTCGCACCGTTGCACCTGAGTCATATCAAGATTTTATCCGTTTGGTCATTCCAGAATTACAGCAACGTGGTCGCTATAAAACTGCATATGACACCGGTAGTCTACGGCAAAAACTGTTTCAACAAGGTGACCATTTAGCAATGACACATCCCGCTCATCGCTACCGATGTCGCACTTCCGACACATCATCTCAGGCAGCACTTAAAAACGTTGAGACAGCATAAGCTGCAATTAAAAAACAATATTTTAGACAAAAAATTTAATTATTTCGAAATATAGAGGTGTGCCATGGCACAAACAGCAAAATCTAAATTCACACTGATTGGTGTGATCGTAGCCATCTTGGTGATTGGCTTAGTTATTTGGAATCAACAAAAGAAAAGTCATCAAAGTGAATTGGTGATTGGGATTAGCCCATCTTTTGCTAAACCCTTAAAAGTTGCCGCAGATGAAGCCAAGCAGCAAGGGCTGAACGTGAAATTGGTGGAATTTTCGGACTGGAATACCCCGAATATCACCCTAAACCACGGCGATATTGACGCGAACTTTTTCCAACATCAGCCGTTTCTAGACAATGCAAAAAAAGAAACGGATTTTAAAATCAAAGCCTTTGATGTCGGTGCTGCAACCCATGTCGGACTGTATTCAATTAAGTATAAAAACTTTGCTGATTTACCCCATAAAGCCAAAGTGGTGATTCCGAATGATCCGGTCAATCAGGGCCGTGCCTTACAACTGTTACAGCAAGCCAAGCTCATTGAACTGAAACAGCCAGATAACTTTTTATCGACTTTAAATGACATTGCTGCGAATCCTAAACAGCTTCAATTTATTGAGGTGGAAGGCCCTCAAACGGCACGTGCAATTGATGATGTCGATCTGGCTTTTGGCTATCCACATTATTTACGTTTAGCAAAAACTGCCGATCCTGAAAATGCATTGTTTTTTGACTCCAATACCGACAAGCGTTTTGCCATCTTATTTGCCGTACGTGATGACTATGTCGATCGTGACGATAAACTGCGTAAATTTGTCGATATTTATCAAAACTCACCTAAAGTTAAACAAGCATTAGACGCAGATTTTGGTGCAAAACTGTGGTTCCCTGGTTGGAAATAAGGAGTCACTCATGGTGAGTTTCGGTTCATCGGTTGAATTTGCCGTCCCGCATATCCAAATCAAAAATTTAAATAAATTTTATGATGTGCAAGGACAGCAGGTTCATGCCTTAAAAGATATCAATCTGAATATTCCACAAGGCAAAATATTCGGCATTATTGGGAAAAGTGGCGCGGGTAAATCCTCACTGATTCGAACGCTGAATGGCTTAGAACAAATCAGTGATGGCAGTATTCACATCCATCAACAGGAATTATCTCGCCTAAATCACGCAGAGTTGATTGCTCTGCGTCAGCGTATTGGGATGATTTTTCAGCATTTTAATTTGATGTCTGCCAAAACCGTGTATGACAATATCGCGCTGCCCCTTAAAATCGCTAATTTCAGTCAAGCCGATATCGCTCAGCGAGTGAATGAAGTGCTGAAGCTGGTAGGTCTTGAAAATAAAGCAGCGCACTACCCTTCTCAACTTTCGGGCGGGCAAAAACAACGTGTTGGGATTGCACGAGCGTTAGTTCATCATCCGGAAATTTTACTCTGTGATGAAGCGACTTCTGCACTCGATCCTGAAAGTACTTCTGTTGTGCTGTCTTTGCTTAAAGAAATTAATCAAAAGCTTGGTATCACCATTGTGTTGATTACCCATGAAATGCAGGTCATTCGCGAGATTTGCGATCAAGTTGTGGTGATCGATCAAGGCGAAATTGTAGAAGCAGGACAGGTTTGGAACGTGTTTTCTACGCCTCAGCAGCAGATCACACAAGAGTTACTCAACCTTGAACAACTTGATTTACCAAGCGACATTCAGCCACAACCGTCAGATTCAAATGATCAAATCATTTTAAAATTACGATATGAATCGACACTACAACAGTCGCCTGACTTAAAGTTTATTTTTGATCAATTTCAGGCGCCAGTACATCTGTATCAAAGTCATATCGATAGTATTCAAGGGCATTTAATTGGCTCGTTGATTGTTGCTGTGGACCACAGCCATTTAGAGATCAACGCCTTATCTGAACAACTTAAACACCATATCGCACAGATTGAGGTACTTGGCTATGCACGATCAACTCATTGATTTACTGATTAGTGGAACCATTGATACTTTACTGATGGTCGGCGTTTCAGCTTTTGTGGCCTTTCTGATCGGCCTGCCTTTAGCAGTCGTCTTGGTGTGTAGTGCTGAACACGGGATTTATCCTTCAAAAAGCCTAAACCACACCCTAGGTTGGTTGGTCAATATTACCCGTTCGGTACCTTTTCTAATTTTAATGGTGGCGCTCATTCCGCTCACGCGCTTTATTGTGGGCACCAGTTATGGCGTTTGGGCTGCCGTCGTGCCTTTAACCCTTGCGGCCACGCCTTTTTTTGCACGCATTGCAGAAGTGAGTTTACGTGAAGTCGATCAAGGTCTGATTGAGGCCGCTCAAGCCATCGGCTGTAATCGCAAACAAATCATTTGGCATGTGCTGCTCCCTGAAGCGCTTCCTGGTATCGTAGCGGGCTTTACTGTGACCTTGGTGACCATGATTAATTCTTCTGCCATTGCAGGGGCTATCGGTGCAGGTGGTTTGGGGGATATTGCTTACCGTTACGGTTATCAACGCTTTGATATGCAAATCATGCTGGCAGTGATAGTGGTCTTGGTCGCGATCGTGATGCTGGTTCAAGCCTGTGGAGATCACATTTCCAACCAATTGGATAAACGCAAAATTTAAAACGACCCTCACAATTATTTTTCGTATTTCTTAGAAAAAAGCGTGCGGCTACACATAAAAAAATACCCTAATCTGGATTAGGGTATTTTTTCGATCCGATGCAAAATCGATTCTGTTCAATCAGCATCTTTAGACCAAATTAATAAGTCACACGGACATAATCACGATACTCAGGTTTCCAAAAATTCTCTTCAATCGCATGTTCGAGCACTTCAACGCTGACATTTGGCGCAACACCATCAGCAATCGCAGCCAATGCCACTTTCAATGCGATTTTCTTCGAAATATCCTGTAAATAATCCAAACTTGGCAATAAATCGGCATTTGGATCTGCCAATTTTGGTGAACAGTCTGCCAACGCCGTACTCGATGCCATCAGCATATTTTCCGTCACACGTTTCGCCCCAGATGCAATCACACCGAGACCAATCCCCGGGAAAATATAGGAGTTATTACACTGTGAAATCTGATGAATCTTGCCATGATAATTCACTGGTGCAAATGGACTGCCAGTCGCAATCAGGGCCTTACCTTTGGTCCACTCGATAATATCTGCAGGCACCGCTTCGACACGTGATGTTGGATTAGACAGTGGTAACACAATAGGCTGTTCACAATTCGCAGCCATCGTTTCAATGACCTCTTGGCTAAACAGTCCCGGTTGTCCCGAAACGCCAATCAATACAGTCGGTTTAGCATGTGTAACTACATCCAATAGCGAAATGACTGAATCTGCATTTGCCCAATGAGCAACGTTATCCGGTGCTTGCGCAAGTTTGCGTTGGAAATCTAAAAGATTCGGCTGATTTTCAGTAATTAAACCAAAGCGATCGACCATAAACACCCGCGCACGCGCTTGAGCATCGGTTAAACCTTCCGCCACCATTTGCTTGATGATCTGTTCTGCAATCCCGCAACCTGCTGAACCTGCCCCTAGGAATGTGACGATTTGATCTTTGAGCTGCTTGCCTGCTGCACGTGATGCCGCAATTAAACTTCCGACAGACACCGCTGCTGTTCCTTGAATATCATCATTAAAGCAGCAAATTTTATCGCGATATTTTTCCAATAAAGGCATCGCATTTTTTTGTGCAAAGTCTTCAAATTGAATCAGCGCTTTAGGCCAACGTTGTTGTATGGCTTTAATCACGTCATCGACAAATTGATAATATTCTTCACCACTGATGCGAGGCTGACTCCATCCCATATAAATCGGGTCATTCAACAGCTGTTGGTTATTGGTTCCGACATCTAAAGTAATCGGCAATGTATAAGCTGGACTGATCCCACCACATGCGGTGTACAGCGACAACTTACCAATCGGAATCCCCATCCCGCCAATGCCTTGGTCACCAAGTCCAAGAATACGTTCACCGTCCGTAATAACGATCACTTTCACGTTCTTTTTATTCACGTTATGAATAATTTGGTCAATATGATCACGGTCAGGATATGAAATAAAGATCCCACGATGACGACGATAAATGTCCGAGAAGCGCTGACAAGCCTCACCCACTGTTGGTGTATAGATGATCGGCATCATCTCACTGAGGTGGTTTTCAATTAAGTGATAGAACAGCGTCTCGTTGGTGTCTTGAATATTACGCAGGTAAATATGCTTATTGATATCACTATTAAATGCACAATATTGCTGATAAGAACGCTGACTTTGCTCTTCAATGCTTTCTGTGACGTGTGGAATTAAACCGTGCAAATTAAAGCTCTTACGTTCATCTTCATTAAACGCAGAGCCTTTATTTAAAAGTGGGAGTTCTAAAAGTGTATTTCCGGCATAAGGAATATATAAAGGACGTTTCGTTTTCAAATTTTCACTAGGCATTATTTAACTCGTTTAATTAATCTTTTGTTTCGCACTGCAAAAAGCGAAATGTACAAAAGTGACTATCTCGTTATTTGTTATAGCCTATCCTGATTCGAGCGCTTTGGGGCATTTAGTAAATTGATAGTAGTTTTAGTTAGATTTTATAATCTGATAACTCGATCATGCATCCAATCATCGCAACGCCTATTTTGGCTTAAATGTATACGACTTTTAGCGAATCTTAGAAAATAACAAAAATAATTAATGATTAAATTTCAATCAATTAAATAAGTTCAATACAAAGCCCTAAATTTGGTAGGTCTTTGGTAGGTGTGAATTTAAAACATCCCTCGCAATACTCAGTTTAGGTGAGTATCACCCATAACAAATGACAATGAATGGTAGAAGGAATCGCACCATGGCTTTTAAAAATATTGCAGATCAAACAAACGGTTTTTACATCCCTTGTGTTTCACTTTTTGGTCCCGGCTGCGCTAAAGAAATTGGCGCAAAGGCGCAAAATCTTGGCGCTAAAAAAGCGCTCATTGTGACCGATGCCGGTCTATACAAATTTGGTGTGGCAGACACCATTGCCGGGTATTTAACTGAAGCTGGCGTAGAAAGTCACATCTTCCCGGGCGCAGAACCCAACCCAACTGACACCAACGTACATAGCGGTGTAGATGCCTACAATGACAATGGATGTGACTTTATTGTCTCTCTCGGCGGCGGCTCTTCTCATGACTGTGCCAAAGGCATTGGCTTAGTGACTGCGGGTGGTGGCCATATTCGTGACTATGAAGGCATCGATAAAAGTACAGTGCCAATGACTCCCCTGATTGCGATTAATACCACCGCAGGTACGGCATCAGAAATGACCCGTTTCTGTATCATTACCAATACCGACACCCACGTTAAAATGGCGATTGTCGATTGGCGTTGTACGCCTCTTATCGCCATTGATGACCCGAAACTAATGATTGCAAAACCTGCGGCGCTCACTGCAGCAACCGGTATGGATGCATTAACGCATGCGGTCGAAGCTTATGTTTCTACAGCAGCTAATCCCATTACCGATGCTTGTGCTGAAAAGGCCATTGCAATGATCAGTGAATGGCTCAGCCCTGCCGTCGCCAATGGCGAAAACCTAGAAGCACGTGATGCGATGAGCTATGCACAGTACTTAGCAGGGATGGCATTTAACAATGCATCTTTAGGTTATGTCCACGCGATGGCTCACCAACTTGGCGGCTTCTACAACTTGCCACATGGCGTATGTAATGCCGTGCTGCTACCACACGTTTGCGAATTTAACCTGATTGCCTGCCCTGACCGATATGCACGTATCGCACAGCTCATGGGTGTGCCAACCGACGGTTTAACGGTGACTGAAGCGGCTTATGCAGCGATTGCAGCAATCCGTGAACTCTCTGCTTCGATTGGCATTCCATCGAGCCTTTCTGAACTTGGTGTGAAAGAACAAGACCTCAGCATCATGTCTGAAAATGCGCAAAAAGATGCCTGCATGCTAACCAATCCACGTAAAGCGACTCATGCTCAAGTGGTTGATATTTTCAAGGCAGCGCTTAAAGCCAATACCTCTGTGGTCGACTTCAAAGCGGCCGTTTAATTTAAGCCCTTAAAGGTCTTCATGTTTAAGTGACCTAAGTGCCTACATTACCCTTTGAGTTTAGTGATGTAGGTCAACTGAATCCATTTCACTTTTTATTTCAGGGAAGCGACTATAGATTGGTCGCTTTCATACTGAGGTCACTCTTTTTTAGTCCGCATATCAGCATCGATTATTCATTTGACAAAAGCTCATAGCTCATCAAGGATAAAGCATAATGTCCAATAATATTAATGAGTATAATAATGAGCCATTTACCAATTCAGTATCAGCCTGATATTTTGGGCGCAGGTTATGAACAAGCCACGCTGACCTTCCCTGATGATTATGAAGGCCCTGTGGTTGCCACACTGGTTCGCAAAAAAGCAGCGGCTCCAACCTCCAAAGCGGTGCTCTATATCCATGGTTTTATCGATTATTTTTTCCAAACCGAAATGGCGGAACGCTTCAATCAGCACGGTTTCGACTTTTATGCCTTAGATTTAAGAAAGTATGGCCGCTCAATCCGCCCGCATCAAAAATACTATAATGTGCATGCACTGTCTGAATACGATGCCGAAATAGATCAAGCCCTAACGATCATTGCTGATGAAGGTCATGATGCCTTGCTGCTCTGTGGTCATTCTACCGGTGGCTTAACCACCACTTTGTATGCGGCGCATCATCAAAATCATCCTTTAATTCAAGCCCTTTGGGTTAACAGCCCATTTTATGATTTCAACATGAATCCAGTGAAACGCGCACTGGGTATTCCACAGCTGAGTAAATTGGCAAAGACTTTTCCAAATCTAAAATTCCCAAGTGAACTAAATAAATGGTACACCGCCAGCTTACACCGTGAACTCAAGGGTGAATGGAGCTTCAATTTAGACTGGAAAAAGACCCGCTATCCAATGGTGTATTTAAGTTTTGTACGGGCAATTTATGAGGCTCAAAAGGAAATTCATCAAGGTGTGACGATTGATGTACCGGTATTAGTGATGCATTCACATCAAACTAAAAATCCCAAAAAATGGGGTAAAGCAGCGCAGACCAGTGATGTGATTTTGGGTGTAAAAGATATCCAAAAATATGCCAAAAAAATTCAAGGCGATGTCACCATTCAAAGTATCCAAAATGGTTTACATGACTTAGTCCTTTCTGAGAAATCAGCACGCGAACAAGTCTATACCCAGCTCTTTCAATGGCTGGCCAATAAAGGCCTTTAATAGCCTGTATGACATTGCAACTTACTGTTTTAATTTCAACAAGGTCTGATGTACGGGATGTGATCTCGGCATCAGCTCAATCAGGCGTTCAACCGCATCGATAGCTTCAGGGAAACGCGCGACATGTTTGAGTAGAACATCCGTTTCTTTGGCATTAAAAATCGCTTGGCTCAATCGTGACTCAAGACAATCACGCCATGCCCCTAAAAATGGGCTTTCAGTTTTAGCCAAGAAAACCCCTGAACACAGTTTTAAGGCCGAATCGATATAACCTGCATCTAAAGCTTGCTCGGCTTGCAAAAAATCGGCTTCGACTTGTGCCAATAAACGATAGGGACGTGAGCCTAGCATGCCGCCCAAAATATCGCGTAGCTGCGACATTTCCGCTTTTAAAGTCCCAACACTCACCTTGCGTTCACCATATAAGGCTTGATGCAAAGTATCTAAGGTCATGCCTTGCGGACATAGCGCCAAGATGGTCAAAATTTCTATTTGCCGCGGGGTCAGCACCATCACTTTGCCATTAAATAACACTTGCGGCACAGCAAAGGCCCGAATATACAAATGCTGTTTTTGAAAATCGAGTAAAGCCGATTGAATAATCGAAGCGCAGCGTTCGGCCGCAAGTAGCCCTAAACTATTGTGGTTTTTCCACACGGTGGATAAATCAACCACGCCCAAAATTTGCTGCGTATGTGGATCGATAATCGGTGCTGCATAGCAGACCCATTCATGTACTGATGGCATGTAATGTTCATTTGAAAACACACAACTCGACTGTTGGGTTTTTAAAGACAACGCTAATGCATTGGTGCCGACCAATTCTTCTCGCCATTGCCCACCTGCAATAAAATGCACACTTTCCGCAGCACTTTGCATTTGCCGACTCGACGCACTCCAAATAATCGTGCTACCTACATCGCCCACGGCAAGTACCATCGACGACTGTTCGGCAATGTGTTTTAAATCTTCGGCACAATGTTGCAACGCATGATGCAATGCCGACTGTTGTTGACTTTGAGGGCTTAAATTTACCAAAGGCGCAGCACTCCGATTTTCCGGAATTTCCGCCTGCGCCGATCGCTGCCAAGAGCTCGCAATGCTCTCATTCAATTGCGAGGTTTGCTGCTTTGACAGACTCATGCCCTGCCTTAACCGTTCGACATTCTGTCGTTTTTCAGATAAATCCTTCTGTATCATCATTCATTATTCTCACAACAATTCATGACTAAAAATCCGTTTCCCGGCTTTTGTTTTTAAGACTGAAAAAAAATATTGTAAACCTTCTTGTCTCCAACCTTTTTCCAACCTTATACAGGCTATGCTAATCAAATAATGTACAAAAGTACCTTATACCAAAGCTGTAGATTGCCACAGATGGGCAGCCCAACAAGATCATAATAAACAAGCAAAGGAAAATTCATATGCGTTATGTCGATCCTAATCAACCCGGTTCAAAAGTTCAGTTTAAAGCTCAGTATGAAAACCTGATTGGTGGCCAATGGGTCGCGCCAGTGAAAGGTGAATACTTTGAAAATATCTCCCCTGTAGACGGTAAAGTTTTTACCAAAGTGCCACGTTCTTCTGCTGAAGATATTGAATTGGCTTTGGATGCAGCGCATAAAGCCAAAGCCCAATGGAACGCCTCTTCCCCAACCACACGCTCAAATATTTTATTAAAAATTGCCGATCGACTTGAAGAAAACCTAGAGCTCCTTGCGGTCGCAGAAACCTGGGACAACGGTAAACCGATTCGTGAAACCTTAGCCGCTGATATTCCACTGTGTATTGATCATTTCCGTTATTTTGCCGGCTGTATCCGTGCCCAAGAAGGCGGCATTTCTGAAATTGATGAAAATACTATTGCTTACCATTTCCATGAACCACTTGGTGTGGTCGGTCAAATTATTCCGTGGAATTTCCCAATCTTGATGGCGGCTTGGAAACTTGCTCCAGCATTGGCTGCGGGAAACTGCATCGTGTTGAAACCTGCGGAGCAAACGCCTGTCAGCATCTTGGTCTTGGCTGAACTCATTCAAGACCTACTCCCACCGGGCGTGCTGAATATTGTGAATGGTTATGGTGTTGAAGTCGGTCGCCCATTGGCGACCAATCCACGCATCTCAAAAATCGCCTTCACAGGTTCAACCGCTGTCGGTCAAATGATCATGCAATATGCGACTGAAAATATCATTCCTGTGACTTTAGAACTTGGTGGAAAATCACCAAATATCTTCTTTGAAGACATCATGGACAAAGACGATGAGTTCTTAGATAAAACACTCGAAGGTTTTGCCATGTTTGCGCTGAACCAAGGTGAAATTTGCACATGTCCATCACGTGCATTGGTACAAGAAAGCATTGCAGATCGATTCTTGGAAATGGCAGTAGAACGTGTGAAACGTATTAAGACGGGTCATCCACTCGATACCGATACCATGATTGGTGCACAGGCATCGCAAGAGCAGCAAGACAAAATTTTAGGTTGTATCGCTACAGGTAAAAATGAAGGTGCACAGCTCATTACTGGTGGTGATCCACGCAATGAAGTCGGTACAGGTTTCTATATTGAACCAACCATTTTCAAAGGCACCAATGACATGAAGATTTTCCAAGAAGAAATCTTCGGCCCTGTGCTTTCAGTTACCACCTTTAAAGACTTCGACGATGCCATCAAAATTGCCAATGACACGATTTATGGTCTCGGTGCAGGTGTTTGGTCACGTTCAGCGCATACTTCTTACCGTGCAGGCCGTGCGATTCAGGCGGGCCGTGTTTGGACTAACTGCTACCACATCTATCCTGCACACGCAGCATTCGGTGGCTACAAAAAATCAGGGATCGGCCGGGAAAACCACAAAATGATGCTTGATCATTATCAACAAACCAAAAACCTCTTGGTGAGCTATGACACCAAACCAATGGGCTTCTTCTAAGCAGCATTGAACAATACATGAGATAAAAAGCGAACTTCGGTTCGCTTTTTTGTTAGAAGCCTCTTCAAAGAATTCATTAAAATTTCTTTTAAAAAGCTGCAAATTTTCTTATGCTTGCTAAACAAATAACTTTATTAATTAAAAATATTTAAATAGCTATGAAATATTGTGTCTCCTGTGGAGAAAAAGCATTAGTACAACATCACTTTTGTAGTGCCTGTGGTCATTCATTTGGTGATCAAGTGTCAGACAAACCTAAGCAAGCACGTTATCCCGCATTTGTGCCCAACCAAGATGATATTTCGACCTATGAACATCATCTCAAATACTTAAACAAATTAAGCTCTTTCCAAAGCAAAGTATTCTATCTTTTCTTCTTTGGTGCTTTCGCGGTCATGTTTTTTACTTTCACAAGTGTATTTTCAGGTTGGGCGTCTGTTTCCAAAGCATTTGAATCTATATGGCTATTTCCTTTTTGTATCATCAGTTGTATTGCCATAAAATTTACAAGTTTGGACTATTGGCTTGCTAAACAAATTTATGGTCGAAATTATCGTTATAAAGACAATGGATTAAGACTCGTTTACCAAGAGCTACCAAGCGCTAAAAATCATAAAGATGAATTTATCTGTATCTTTTGCGGCAATAAACGATTCTTTCGTAAAGGTATTTATGCAAGCGATTCATGCACCGTAAATTGCACCAAATGTCAGCATTATTTATATACGGAATAAAGCTTAAGTTTTTTAAGTTAGTACCCCAAAAATAAGACTCAATACAAATGAAAGCTGAGTAAAAGTAGATGTAAGTAAGACAATCAGCCATGATCCATTCTATAATTCCACTTACATCTACAATGACTTCTGCATTCCCGCCCTAAAACTGGTGCTCATATTCAGTAGCATTCACTCAAGTATTCGTCCAATTAGGCTGATCGTGATGAAGCCTGTAAAGCCGCCTCAACAAAATGCAAATGATCGACACCCCAATACAATTCATCATCGACAAACCAACTTGGCGCCCCAAACACACCATGTTCAATAGCTTCTTCGGTAATAACTTTAAGCTCAGACTTTACTTTTTCATCTTCAAGCCATGATTTAACTTGCTCTACATCCAATCCAAGCTCTTGCATCAATTGAATTAATTCATTGAGATCATTTAAATTGCGTGGCTGACCAAACATCGCGTTAAAAATACCCGTCAGTACATTGAGAAATGCTTCAGGCTGAAATAACTGGACTGCGGTTATCAAACGCATCAACTGCAAAGTATTGATTGGAAAATACGGATTCATTTGCAGGGGAATCTGCCATAGATCTGACCAGCGCTTAAGATCCCGCATGGAATAGCGTGCCTTGGCAGGCACAGCCATCGGACTACTGTTGCCAGTAGCTTTAAACACTCCACCCAATAACATCGGTTTCCAGATAATCTCTGCCTGATATTGCTCAGCAATGTGCTGAATACGGTGAAATCCGATGTAGCTATATGGACTGCCAACATCAAAATAAAACTCGATTAATTTCATTTTTTTCGTCCTTTTTTGCTTATTTTCCTAATATTTTTAAATCAGTGCTTACCAATGTTCCATCCATGGTCGCAGATCTAATTCATGCGTCCATGCATCCCGTGGTTGCTGTGAGAGATGCCAATAATTTTCCGCAATATGTACTGGATTTAAAATACCATCTTGCTCTTTTTTAGCATAAAGATCAGGGAATGTATCTTTGATAAAATCGGTATCAATTGCACCATCAACCACCACATGCGCAACATGAATATTACGTGGACCTAGTTCCCGTGCCATACTTTGTGCCAATGCCCGCAGCGCATGTTTTGCCCCTGCAAATGCTGCAAAACCAGTAGCACCACGAATCCCTGCAGTCGCCCCCGTAAAAATAATCGTGCCAGATTCACGGCTCACCATGCGTTTTGCCACTTCCCGACCAGTTAAAAAAGCCGAGAAACATGCCATCTCCCATATTTTGAAATATTTACGCGCTGTTTCTTCCAAAATACTACATGACACATTGGCACCGATATTAAAAACCATGACCTCAATCGGGCCAATGTTTGATTCAATGTGCTCAATGAGTTCAATCACTTGCTCTTCTTTTCGAGCATCCGAACCAAAGCCAAAAGCAGTCCCTCCCTGTGCTTGAATTTCAGCAATTAAGGGCTGTAGTTTGTCGACATTACGCCGCGTCATACATGCGGTATAACCACCACGAGCAAAGCGTTTGGCAATTTCACCGCCAGTGGCATCTCCTGCACCAATCACTAAAGCGACTTTTGCTGAAGTCTTGTTGATTTGTTGCATAGTCTCACTCCATTGCTGTTTTATTTTTATTCCACACTCATTTTATTTACGCGTCGGTTTTAAACCACACTTTATTAAATAACGATCGTTACTATAACGAATACTATGTTATGATTAATTTATCGTCAATCATAATTTTTTAGGGTCATGCACATGCGCTATAAACCCGAATACAAACAACAAAAACGCCAAGAACTTTTAACCATCAGCGGACAAATTGCGAAAAAAGACGGCTTTGCCGCAACAGGTGTGGATGGATTCATGAAAGCCGCCGGCGTCACCAGTGGTGCCTTTTACTCACATTTTTCGTCTAAACAAGAGCTACTTAAAGCCTTAATTGAACATGAGTTACAACACAGTTTTGATATGTGGCAAAGCAACCCGCATCATAATGCAGCCGACTGGATTAATTTTGAATTAGACCGTTATTTAACCCCTTCCCACCTTGAACATCCTGAACAAGGCTGTGTTTTGCCGACACTTGCGACCGAAGTAGCTCGTGCAGATGACACGATTAAACAGGCCTATGAAAAGGAATTACTGCGCGGTCATGCTTTATTTAGCGCACATTTGGCGAGTGAGGAAAAAGCTTGGGCCATAATGTCCCAACTGGTCGGTGCGGTTTTAATTGCACGGGCAATGCATGATCCCGAATTACAAAAAAGCATTTTGCAGGCCAATAAAATGGTCATTCAAGATTATTTAGCTGCACACTCAGCTGCATAAGTGACGATTATTTTATGTGATCCTTCATGTAGTTATGCGATTAAACGCTTCCGATAAACTGCCAGCTCCCTATGGCTTAATTATCCAATATCCGTATAAGGTTGCCAATTTTTATGCTTTTCAATCGCTTAAAGATTGGGCATAAATGGCACAATTCAAATAAAGTCCTCTTTTCAAGGTTCTGACGACTGTGTATAACAATGAGCCATTAAAGGAAAATGATAAGCATAGGCAAAGAACGCAAAAAAACGTTAGACTATGCAACAATCAATGCAAGTAAATGTCATTCGAGACAAACAAAAAGGTGAAGATTGATGCCGCTCAATACTGTTGAAGAGCTCGTAGCTGATATTCGTGCAGGAAAAATGGTCATCCTGATGGATGATGAAGATCGTGAAAATGAAGGCGACCTTGTTATCGCTGCGACCCACGTACGCCCTGAAGATATCAACTTCATGATTACGCATGCGCGTGGTCTTGTGTGCTTAACGCTCAGCAAAGAGCGTTGCCAACAGTTAAATTTACCACTCATGGTTGATGCCAATGGTGCGCAGCACGGTACCAACTTTACCTTGTCTATTGAAGCAGCAAATGGCATTTCAACAGGCATCTCACCTGCTGAACGTGCGCACACCATTCAAACTGCTGTAGCAGCACATGCAAAACCCGCTGATATTGTGCAGCCAGGCCATATTTTCCCGCTGATGGCGCAGCCAGGTGGTGTACTACACCGTGCAGGTCATACTGAAGCAGGCTGTGACTTATCTCGTTTAGCCGGCCTAGAACCCGCATCTGTGATTTGTGAAATCATCAATGAAGACGGCACTATGGCGCGTCGCCCAGACCTTGAAGTGTTTGCTGAAAAGCATGGCTTAAAAATGGGGACGATTGCGGACTTAATTCACTACCGAATGACCAATGAACAAACTGTTGAGCGCATTGATCAACAAACCTTAGATACAGAATACGGTACATTTGAATTGTTCCGTTATCGTGAAATTGGTAATCCAGATATTCATTTAGCACTGGTTAAAGGCGAACCGAAACAAGGGGTAACCACAGTTCGTGTGCATGGTTTCAGCCCAGTTCGTGACTTATTAAAACTGAATAAACAAGATGGCGCTCCGGCGTGGAATCTCGATAAAGCACTCAAAGAAATCGCATCCAGCGATCGTGGTGTTTTAGTGTGGATTGGTCAGCGTCATTTACAGGACTTAGGCCCTGCTTTAGAAAATTTAACTGCACCGAAAAATGTTAAATCCAATGCAGCACTGTCACAGCAGTATCAAACCATTGGTGTCGGCGCACAAATTTTACGTGATTTAGGCGTGGAAAAAATGAAGCTTCTTAGCTCGCCATTACGCTTTAATGCATTATCAGGTTTTAACTTAGAAGTGGTGGAATACATCACCGCAAATCAAACATCAGAGAAATAATCGAGGTTGCTATGGCAGTTCGCCGTATTGAAGGTATGTTACATCTCGCGAACGAAGACCGTTATGCGATTTTAGTTGGTCGTTTTAATAGCTTTGTTGTTGAACATTTGCTAGAAGGTGCCGTTGATACATTGAAACGTCATGGCGTATCAGAGGATAATATCACTATTGTTCATGCACCGGGTGCTTGGGAACTTCCAGTGGTTGCAAAGAAACTTGCAGCTTCAGATCGTTTCGATGCCATCATCGCGCTTGGCGCAGTGATTCGTGGTAGCACGCCTCACTTCGATTTTGTTGCTGGCGAATGTGCCAAAGGTTTAGGCGTTGTTGGTCTAGACACTGGCTTACCAGTAATTAATGGTGTATTGACTACGGATAGTATTGAACAAGCGATTGAACGCTCGGGTACAAAAGCAGGTAATAAAGGTAGTGAAGCTGCCTTGACTGCTATTGAAATGGTTAACTTGTTAAAGGCTATTTAACGCTATGTCGCAAACACTTCAAGCAACTTATGCAGCAAAACGTAAAGCACGTCGCTTTGCTGTACAAGGAATTTATGAATGGCAAATGAGCCGCAATCCTGTGCATGAGATTGAAGCACGTACGCGTGTGGAAAATGCCATGCACAAGGTAGATCTCGGCTATTACCACGAGTTATTGACCGAGGTTGTTGCCAATCATGAAGCATTGGATGCGCTTTTAATCCCTGTACTCGATCGCGAAGTTGAAGCCTTAGATGGCGTTGAACTTGCAACCCTTCGTTTAGGCTCGTATGAACTCAAAGAACACCTTGAGATTCCTTACCGTGTCGTACTCGATGAAGCGATCGAGTTAGCTAAACATTTTGGCGGTGCAGACAGCCATAAGTACATCAATGGTGTATTGGATCGTTTAGCGACTACATTGCGTGCAGCAGAAAAGCAACAAGCTAATTAATTTATTAAGTAGTACGTTGTATGGCTGAGTTCTCTATCATTGATACCTATTTTAATCGTCACAGCAGTAGTGCTGTCGATTTAGGGGTCGGTGATGACTCAGCCTTGCTCACCCCTCCTCCACAGCAACAATTGGTCATCTGTGCCGATACTCTCGTTGCTGGACGTCACTTCCCTCTCGACACCAACCCACATGCTATTGGCTGGAAATCTGTTGCCGTCAATTTATCTGACATTGCTGCAATGGGTGCCAAACCGCATAGTATTTTACTGGCATTAAGCCTACCCCAAATTGATCATGAATGGCTCAAAGGCTTTAGTCAGGGTTTATATGATTGTTGCGATCAATTTGGTGTGAGTTTAATCGGTGGGGATACCACTCAAAGTCCACATCTGACGATTTCAGTCACAGCATTAGGCTGGGTCGATATAGGCAAAGCAGTAACCCGCTCAGGCGCTCAAGTTGGTGATTTCATTTGTGTCAGCGGTCAAGTTGGCGATGCTGCGTATGGATTACAGCATTTAGGACACCCACTGCAAAAGCGTTTAGATTATCCAACACCACGTTGCCAACTTGGTCAACAGCTCAAAGGCTTAGCTCATAGCATGATCGATGTCTCTGACGGCTTGGCTCAGGACTTAGGACATATTTTGCATGCCTCTAAAGTGGGTGCAGAAATCGAGTTAGATCAACTTCCTATCGACGACCATGTAAAACAATTACAACAAGAATCCCAATGGCAGTACGCACTCGCGGGTGGTGATGACTATGAGTTATGCTTTACAATAAGCCCGCAGAATTATCAAAAACTTCTGCAACTAAAATTAGATGTAAACATTAGTAAAATCGGTCAAATCACCCCAAATTTGGGAATCCGTTATAACAACCACGGTGTGGACCAAGTCATAAAATTTAAGGGATACCAGCATTTTGCATAAGCCAGCCATTAACTTTAAATCCATGTCTTGGTTTAACCGAGTCATCGCCTTTTGTGGCGTGGGATTTGGCTCGGGTCTTGCACCCAAAGCACCGGGCACCTTTGGCTCTGCTTTTGCTTTGTTGTTTATTCCAGGTTGGCTTGCAATCGGCTTTTTCAACTCCATTATAGTCATGATCATCATGTCGATTATTGGGATCTATATTTGCGGTCAAACCGCCAAAGTCATGGGTGTTCATGATGATGGCCGCATCGTATGGGACGAGTTTGCAGGTCAGTCCATTACCTTCCTCCCGATTTTATATCTTGGGCAAATGAGCTGGACTTGGGCATTGATTGGTTTTGCTTTATTCCGTTTATTTGATGTCTGGAAACCGTGGCCTATTCGTGTCATTGACCGTCAAGTCGGTGGTGGCTTTGGCATCATGTTCGACGACATTATTGCGGGCCTTTGGGCCGCGCTTTGCATCTGTATTTATTTTTATATTTTGTCTATGTAATAGAAACACCTAGGATTAAATATGTCTACTAGCGTTATTATTCTTGCTGCAGGTAAAGGGACACGTATGCGTTCTCGTTTACCCAAAGTATTACAACCACTCGCAGGACAACCTTTACTCGGCCATGTCATCAACACTGCAAAAAAACTACAAGCAGCAGAAATAATTACCATCTATGGGCATGGCGGTGAATTGGTTCAAAACGCGTTTGCCCATGAAAATGTGAAATGGGTTGAACAAGCAGAACAATTAGGTACAGGCCATGCAGTCAAAGTGACTCTGCCTGTTCTCGCAAAAACTGGGATTTCTTTGATTCTCTCGGGTGATGTGCCTTGCATCACTGAATCAACATTACAAAAACTATTAGATGCATCTGCTCAAACAGGTATTGGCTTAGTAACCCTAACGGTTAATGATGCGACAGGTTATGGTCGTGTTGTACGTGAAAATGGCAAAATTCAAGCCATTGTTGAACACAAAGATGCCTCTGAAGAACAACGTAAAATCAAAGAATTTAATACCGGTATTTATGCAGTAAGCAATGCTAAATTGCACGAATGGTTACCAAAATTAAGCAATAATAATGCGCAAGGTGAATATTACCTGACCGATATCGTTGCTATGGCAATTGCTGACGGTCTCGAAGTGGCATCTGTTGAGCCAGAACGTGCTTTCGAAGTGGAAGGTGTCAATGACCGTGTACAGTTAGCTGCACTTGAACGTGAATTTCAAGCATTCCAAGCTAAACAACTTATGCAACAAGGCGTTCACCTGATTGATCCTGCACGTTTCGACTTACGTGGTACATTGACTGTTGGTCAAGATGTCCGTATCGATATCAACGTGATTATTGAAGGTGTTGTTGAACTCGGTGACAACGTAGAAATTGGTGCAGGTTGTATCATTAAAAACACCAAGATTGCGGCAGGCACTAAAGTTCAACCATATAGCGTTTTTGACAGCGCCATTGTTGGTGAAGAAGCTCAAATCGGTCCATTTGCACGTTTACGCCCAGGCGCAAAATTAGCCAATGAAGTGCATATTGGAAACTTTGTTGAAGTTAAAAATTCAAGCATTGGTGTCGGCTCAAAAGCCAACCACTTTACCTATTTAGGTGATGCAGATGTCGGTGCTGGTTCAAACATTGGTGCAGGCACCATTACCTGCAACTATGATGGCGTCAACAAATTTAAAACCATTATCGGTGACTCAGCCTTCATCGGCTCAAATAGCTCATTAGTCGCTCCTGTCACTATTGGTCATGGTGCAACAGTGGGTGCTGGCTCAACCATTACACGTGACGTGGCAGACAATAGCCTTGCGGTAGAACGTTCGAAGCAATTTGCCAAAGAAAACTATCAACGTCCCCAAAAATTGAAGAAATAAGAGGATTAAATTATGTGCGGTATTGTCGGTGGCGTTGCAGAACGTAGTATTACCAATATTTTAATTGAAGGCTTAAAGCGTCTTGAATATCGTGGCTATGACTCTGCGGGTTTAGCGCTGATTAATAAAGGCCATGTTCTACGTGAACGTCGCGTAGGTAAAGTTGCAAATCTTGAACAAGCCGTTGAAGAAGCAGATATCGCAGGTTCGGTCGGTATTGCACATACACGCTGGGCAACCCATGGTAAACCAACTGAAAATAATGCCCATCCGCATATTTCAGGCAATGTGGCTGTTGTTCATAATGGTATTATTGAAAACTATCAAGAGCTTAAAGATGATCTTGAAGCGCTTGGTTATGTTTTTACCTCACAAACAGATACAGAAGTTGTTGCACATTTAGTCAATGACGCTTTAAAAAGCACCCCGAGTCTTTTAGAAGCGGTTAAAAGTGTGGTGCCTCAACTCAAAGGTGCTTATGCACTGGGTATCGTACATACCGACCATCCTGATGAATTAATCACGGTGCGTGAAGGTTCACCTCTCGTGATTGGTGTCGGTATTGGCGAGAACTTTATTAGCTCGGATCAATTGGCACTTTTACCAATTACCAACCGTTTTATCTACCTTGAAGAAGGTGATATTGCACGTTTAACTCGTAATACTATTGAAGTATTCGTCGATGGTAAATTGGTGAATCGTCCAATCAAAGAGCTTGATGCGACTGTCAGCAATGCTTCAAAAGGTGAATATAAACACTATATGCTCAAAGAAATTTATGAGCAGCCTGAAGCGATTAAGCAAACGATTTCACAAGCCTTAAATGGTAATGCGCTTCGTGATGATTTCCTTACCAATGCAGCTCAAGATTTCAGCCAAATTCAACAAGTGCAAATCATCGCTTGTGGTACCAGCTACCATGCCGGCATGATTGCCAAATATTGGTTTGAGCAACTCATTGACGTGCCTTGCCAAGTCGAAATTGCCAGTGAATTCCGTTATCGCTCGCCTGTGATTGTGAATAACACACTGTATGTTTGTATTTCTCAATCAGGTGAAACAGCCGATACTTTAGCTGCACTGCGTGATACGCAAAAACGTGCAGCAGCGAAAAGCTTGAATATCACCACCATGACCATTTGCAACGTGGCAACCTCGTCGATGGTACGTGAAACCAACTACAGTTTGTTAACACTCGCAGGCCCTGAAATTGGTGTTGCGTCGACTAAAGCCTTTACCACACAGCTTGCGGCATTGATGCTATTGGTATTGAAAATTGGTCAAATTAAGCAAAGCATTTCAAATGACCGTGTCTCTGAAATTATTGCAGCGCTTTGGCATACACCGAAAGTGATTTTAGATACTTTACAAAATAATGCTGAGATTCTACGTCTATCAGAATTATTTGTTGAAAAAAATCACTGCCTATTCTTGGGTCGTGGAACTGAGTTCCCTATCGCCCTTGAAGGTGCTTTAAAACTTAAAGAGATTTCATACATCCATGCAGAAGGCTACGCGGCTGGTGAATTAAAACATGGTCCATTGGCTTTAGTGGATAACGACATGCCTGTGGTGATTCTAGCTCCACAAGATGACATGTTGGACAAACTCAAATCGAATATGGAAGAAGTTCAAGCTCGTGGTGGTGAGTTATTTGTCTTTGCAGATGAAAATAGCGGGATCAAAGCGAAAGATCGTCAACACGTGGTTTATGTGCCAAGTGTGAATGAAATCTTGGCACCAATTGTGTATAGCATTCCAGTACAATTGCTCTCATACCATGTTGCAGTGCTGCGTGGAACAGATGTCGATCAGCCACGTAACTTGGCGAAGTCTGTGACGGTGGAATAATTTAAGGGTATTAAAAAGGGCGCTTAAGCGCCCTTTTTATTCAGTTTTATTTTTCAAAGAATAATGATATTAGTTCACTTTTATTTCTTTGCCACGGATATAACCATCAACATAGAACTCCAATTGCTCCAATGCCCAATTAACATCGGCTTCAATTGCAGTTAAGTTATAAATTCGCTCAAAAATAGGCAGTAATTCCTCAAGCGGATAATGCTTTTCAAATGAGCGAAGAATACGACTATGATCCGTCACTTGAGTATCTTCCTGATCAATCAATAACTCTTCATACAATTTCTCACCAGGCCGTAATCCAGAATAATGAATTGCTATATCACCGATATCCGTTCCGTCTTCACGAACTTTTAAACCGCTTAAAGCGATCATTTGACGTGCTAAATCCTGAATTCGAACAGGATCTCCCATATCTAACAAAAATACATCACCACCTGTGCCGAGAGCTCCAGCCTGAATAACCAATTGTGATGCTTCGGGTATTGTCATGAAGTAACGAGTGACATCAGGATGTGTAACGGTAATCGGGCCACCTTTGGCAATTTGCTGTTTAAATAAAGGTACGACCGAACCTGAAGAACCTAGAACATTACCAAAACGCACAATACTAATTTGTGTTTGATTTTGCGCCTCAGCCATTGCTTGGCAATATAGCTCTGCCATTCGCTTCGAAGCACCCATCACATTGGTTGGGCGGACTGCTTTATCAGTTGAAATCAATACAAAGGTTTCCACGCCTTTTTTAACAGCTGCATTTACACTAAAAGCTGTACCCACAGAGTTATTTTTTAATCCTGCTAAAGGATTACATTCAACTAAGGGGACATGTTTATAAGCTGCTGCATGATAAACGGTTTGCACGTGGTATTGTTCAATGACTCGCTCAAGTTTAGCTTCATCTAATACTGTTCCTAAAATTGGAATAATTTCAATATTACAATTCAGACGTAGCTCTTTATCAATGCTATATAGTGCAAACTCAGTGAGTTCAAATATTACTAATTTTTGCGGGTGGTTTTTAATAATTTGCCGACACAACTCCGACCCAATTGAGCCTCCTGCTCCTGTTACCATCACGACTTTATTCTGGATATTTTTCGCCAGTAATTCAGGAACTGGAGGTACAGGGTCACGACCCAATAAATCAATAATATCAATTTCACGAATATCTGAAATTTGGATATCACCATCTACAAGCTTAGTTAAGCCTGGAATTTCAGTAATTTTGATATGAGCAGGTTCTAAGAACTGTACTATTTCACTTTTACGTGTACGTCCAACTGAAGGAAGCGCAATTAATATCTCATCTATTTTTTCATTATTAAGATGTTTAAGTCCTTGATCAGCATTATAAACTTTTAATCCACCAATAATTTGCCCTGTAAGTGACTCATCATCATCGATAAAAAATAATGGAAAATGCTCATCAGAACGATTTAGCATCGCCGCAATTTGTTGACCTGCGTAACCTGCACCATAAATCACAATTTTTCTTTTGGGCATATTCGTTTGTAAACTCGCTCTCACGATAAAACGAATTGCGCTACGACTAAACCACACCCAAGCAAACATTAAAAAACCAAACATCAACGGAATTGAAGTGGGTATAAATGCATGACTACAATACGCTAAAGCATATAAACCTAAGATTGTTAATCCTGTAGCAATTGCTAAACGCGTAAAAAAAACTTCGTTAAATGTACGAACAATAAAATGATAAAGTCCACAAATGAGTGACATAGCTACAGCAAGAGTACTTACCCAAAGTGAGCCGTATGCGATATTAGGAACAACTTCAGCACCTAAATTAAATTCACGTAACGCATAACAAAACCAGATGAGAACTGGAAACGCTAAAAAATCTAAAATTACTAAAAATAATTGTTTGGCGTATCGAGGAGAATTCACCAAGGGCATAATGACTGATTTCACAGGATTAGTCTTCTCTATGCTATTTATATAATTGAACTAAAAATGTTTTTAGTCGATCTAGCATTTTTAAACAAATGTAAAAATGTAAGCGAGTTCAATTACTGAGACTCGCCACACAGAAAATGAATTAAATTTTTGAAAGTACACTTTGAATTGCGTGAATTGTTGTACTTAAACTACTTTCACTTAAGGTTGGATGCACAATAAACATCAGACTAGTTTCTCCAAGTTTTTGTGCATTTGGTAAACGCTGTTCAGGGCGCCAAGGCGTTCCATCAAAAGCATGTTCTAAATAAACCTCAGAGCATGAACCACTAAAGCATGGAACACCTTGTGCCGTGATTTCATTCATAATGCGATCACGTGACCAACCTTCAGGTAAATGCTCTGGATTCACTTGAACATAACATTTATATGCTGCATGTACATATTCCTCACTTGGCTGTGAGACAGTTATATATGGTGTTTCAGCAAAGGCTGCATAGATTTTCTGCATGTTTTCATTACGGACCTTGGTCCATTCAGCCATTTTTTTCAACTGAATACGCCCAATGACTGCTTGCATTTCCATCATGCGCCAGTTGGTGCCAAACGAATCATGTAACCAGCGGAAACCTGGCGGGTGCTGTTTGTTATAAATGCTGTCAAAGTTTTTACCATGGTCTTTGTATGACCACATTTTTTTCCATAAGGCTTCGTCATTAGTGGTAACCATGCCGCCTTCACCGCCAGTGGTCATGATCTTATCCTGACAGAAAGACCATGCACCAATATGACCAATAGAACCCGCTGATTTCCCTTTATATTTTGCACCATGCGCTTGAGCACAGTCTTCAATAACATAAATGCCTTTATCTTGTGCTAGCTGCATGATTGGATCCATATCACACATCCAACCCGCCAAATGTACACAGATAATTGCTTTAGTATTTGGTGTTAAAACAGCTTCGATTGTACGCGCAGATATATTTTGCGAATCTAACTCTACATCTGCAAATATAGGGTTTGCACCAGCGGTCACAATAGAGCTTGCAGATGCTAAGAACGTACGTGAAGTCACAATCACGTCATCCCCTGCTCCAATGCCCAAGGCTTTTAATGCAACATCAAGCGCAACCGTACCGTTTGCCAAAGCTACGGCATATTGAGTTTCTGCAAAAGCGGCAAATTCTTTTTCAAATTCACGGCATTCTTGACCCGTCCAATAGTTTACTTTATTTGACAGTAATACTTTTGATACAGCATCTGCCTCTTCTTGCGTAAAGCTTGGCCACGGTTCAAATGCAGTGTTTAACATATCTCTTTCCTAAATTGATTTTTTAAAAATCTTTATTTCTTCTCTAAAATTCGGGCTGGATTACCTACAACAGTAACACCTGCGGGAACACTTTTAGTCACGACTGCCCCCATACCAACCACAGCACCTTTACCAATCACTAATGGTTTGTCTGGGGTACCTTGTTTGATCACCGCACCAGTACCAATATAGGCATGATCTTCAATGTGAATATTGCCATTACATTTTACACCAGGTGCAAATGTTACGTAATCACCAATGATGCAATCGTGTTCAACATAGCTATATAAATTTGCGTGAAAACATTTACCAATTTGAATATTTGAAGTCACTGTCACAAATGGACTTAATGCCGCCCCTTCAGCAATATCTATATTATCCATAAAGATCACGTTATCCGCTGAGATTGACCACAGAAAAACATTATCTTGAGCGAGTTTATTGGCAATTTTTTCACGAATAGCACTATTAGCAATCGCAATTTGTACGTACTTATGGGCAGCGGGTTGGCTTAGAAATTGTTGATAGTTCATTGCACGATGACCATTGACCAAAGTGATTTCTGTTAATGCATCATCAATAAATACAATTTCAGCATTATTGTTTTCACGCAGCAATTGTTGCCGCGCAACTGGTATAAGGCTACGCCCACAACCTGAAGCTCCATAAATGGCGTATAGCTTAGTCATGTTTGGAATCCGGTGTCCCTGTAAACTTGGTCATAGTTGCCTCACCTTCGGCACTAATATCATCTTTAGCAATGACTTTATGTACGGTTTTAAACATAATTTTAAAATCAAGCCATGTAGAACGATTTTCAACATACCATGTATCAAGTTTAAATTTTTCTTCCCAGCTAATGGCATTACGACCATTGACCTGAGCATGACCTGTCATACCGGGGCGTACATTATGACGTTTGGCTTGTTCTGTATTATATAAAGGTAAATATTCCATAAGTAATGGACGTGGCCCAACTACGCTCATATCACCTTTTATGACATTCCAAAGCTCTGGCATTTCGTCCAAACTTGTTGCACGCAGCATTTTGCCAAATGGGGTTAAACGCTCACTATCTGGCAAGGGGTTGCCATTGGCATCTACAGCATCTTTCATGGTACGAAACTTAATCATTTCAAACGGTTTACCATGTAAGCCTGGGCGTACTTGGCGAAATAGTACGGGAGAACCAAGATTTTTTTTCACTTTATAGGCAACAAAAGCATAAAGTGGTGAAAGTAGGATAAGGGCGATGGAGGCAATAATAATATCGAGAAGGCGTTTTAGCATTTAGATCAGACCCATTTCTTGCATCATATGTGCATTTACCTGATGTACATCATATTTATGAAGTGCGATTTCTCGGGAGCGACTTCCCATTTTAGCGATAAGCTCTGGCTGACCAATCAGTTTCTCCATTGCTTTTACTAAACTTTCCACGGATTTTACTTCAACCAGAAAGCCGTTATCGCCATCGGTAACAGTTTCACGACAACCTGGTGCATCCGTGGTAATAATTGCTCGGCCCATTGCCATAGCCTCTAAAACTGTACGGGGTGTGCCCTCGCGATACGATGGCAACACATACACCGAGCTTTCTGCAATTGCAGGACGAACATCGGATAGTTTCCCCCAGTAGTTTAATGTATTACTGACCACCCATTGATCCAATTCTTGCTGGCGAATGGCCGAAGGATTTTCATCAATCCAGCCCACCAGATTAAATTCCACATGCGGATACTTATATTTGATAATTTTTGCTGCTTCGGCATATTCACGGACACCTTTATCTCCGAGTAAACGTGCAATCAGCAAGAATGATATTTTAATTTTTTGATCAGCAGTTAGAGGCAAAGGCAATACATTAAAGTCGGCAACATTAACCCCAGAACCGTTCACTACTACTGTAGGCGTTTGAACGGTTAAAAGCTTTAAATCCTGAAAAAGTTTTAAGTCATCCGGATTTTGGAAAAATGCCTTATGACTGCGCGACAATGCCTGCTGGTATAAACCATGAACCAGTTTCTGGAAAATACTACGCTTAGTCTGAGTTTCTACATTTTGAAATGCATAGCCTAAACCTGTAATTAAGGCATACCGATTCGGTACTTTTGCGAGCCAAGCGGCCAGTGTTCCATAAATCACTGGCTTGATCGTATAAGACAGAACATAATCAGGTTTGATTTTTTTTATGAGCGTATACATGCTTCCTAAAGTTTTTAAGTCTGCTACAGGATTAGTGCCTGTGCGTTGCATGGAAACTTCATGTACGTAATAACCTAAATCTAGGAGTTTTTCATGTTCAGTAGGGAACGAAGGCAAATCAGGTGCAATAATATGGATTTCATAACCTTGCTGATGAATCGCTTCAAGTAACTTTCCACGAAAGTTTAAGACTGAAGGGAGAAAGCTAGATACTATTAAAAAGGTTTCTTTCATTACTTTCTTACCAGTTTTGTGTTAAAAACGAATAGCAAGGCTAATAAAAATAGAATATTAGGTATTCTATTTTGTAAGAATAAAGCAGGATCAGAATTAGACAACATATAGGTAAATGAAGTTACTAAAACTGCATAAAAACCTAATAATATAGGATTATTTTGATTTTTTGGATCAAAAATAACGTCAAAAAACTTAAAAAAACAACCCAAAATAAAACCATGAATAATAACGCCCAGAATACCAAATTGTATGTAACCAAAAGCTATCCCACCTGGAGGAATCTCACTATCCCAAACCCCATGAACAATAAATGTATTATAATAAGATATAGAATCAGGAATATCAAAACCTAGAAGCTTAAATGGTTTAAAAATCCAATAAGCATAATCACCAAAAAACCTAAAGCTATAATCATATTGCATAAAATTAACTAAAGATAAATATTGATGACTAAATTCAGAAACAATAATATTGTATGAATTACTGATGGTTAATAAAAAATTATTATCAATAAAATCATCTTTATCAAAGTTCTCATTATTTAATGCGAATAAAAAAGTCTTTCCAAACAAAATATACAAAAAAGAAAAAATAGAAAAAATAGAAACAGTTAATATAGGAATTTTTTTATAAACAGCTAAGTATATTACTAAAATAGAGATTAAAAATGTTATTCCTGCCTCACGTCCTGCACTTAAATAGATTGAAAATAAAGTTAATAAAGTAAAAATAAATAATAATAAATAATCAAAACTAGATATTTTCCTATTAATCATCCAGAAAGATAGCATAATAAAAAAAGATAAATTTATATACTTAGAAAAGCTACTTACAAAAGCTGCCAAATAGTTTTTATTATCATCTGTTCCACTTCTTATTTGGGACATATTAGATAATACATAATCTAAACCACCATAAGTGTATATAAAAAATGACAAAGAAATAAAACCAATTATGAACAAAAACAAAGTAGTCCTTCTAATCAAATTTTCATTAGCTTCTAATTTAAATTTAAAGTCCACTTTATCAAAAAGATTTAAACCAAAAAACATTGATATAAAAAAAATAATAATAACAAATAATGGAAATATAGATTCAATATCATAATAATTTCTTAAAAACCTAGGGCTTGCCACCTCATAATATGAAGTAACCAATGCTAAAGGAGCTAATACATATATGACTATAGACCATATAATAGTCATAAATGTTAAACTTATTCCATATTTTTTATACTCCTTAATAGACCAGGCAACTAAAAATATAAAAATAAAAATACTAATCAAAATAAACATTAAGTATAAATCCTATTTATTCTATTAATATACTCATCCATCGAAAATTTTCTAACTATATCTATGTTTCTTCTACCTTCTTCAACTAACAAAACTCTATCATTCAATAGAGTGATAATAGCTCTACAAAATCCATCAACTTCATTTTGAATAAATAATTTTTTTTGTATAAGATATTTACTATCACCAACATCTCTCACGATAGCAGTCAACCCCAATGCCATCGCTTCACCTAAAACATTAGGAAATCCTTCAGTCTTAGAATGTAAACAAAAAATGTCCATCGCTTTCAAACAATACGGAATATCTTCACGCTGCCCGAGCAACCTAAAACTATCAATTAAATTATATTCTCGAAGCCACCCCATTAATTCATGATTATCAACCGTGTTATCACGACCAACAAGCATAAATATTAACTCAGGATTAGTTTTAACTAATTCTCTTGCAACTTCTACAAAAAATTTTTGATTTTTTACAATATTAAAACGACCAACTGACCCTACTACTATAGCATCTTCTGGAATATTCACTTCCTGACGAATTCTATTTCGGTCTTCTTCTGTCGCAACTAGTTTGTCCAGCTCAAATCCATTTGGAATTACATACATTTTACTGGCATCATAACCCACTTTAATGTGAACATCTTTTGATACATGTGCCGCACATACAATATGAGTTGGAACCGAATAGGATAATTTCGCACAAATTCTACGTAAACCGACAGTTAACCGAGAACCGCCTTGCGTTACATCAGTCGTACGTATACCCCAGATAATTTTTTTTATGCCTTGTCTTTTGGCAGCCAATCCTCCTAAAAAATCTGCATGATACATCCAGGTTTGCACAACATCTGGTGTCAGTTTTTTTAATAACCGGCTTAACTTAAAATAGGTTTGAAGCAGTGAAAAAGCTGAACTCATGCCCAGCACATGTACAGGAATACCCTGTGCCTGTAAATCAGCACCAATAACACCCAGTTCTGTTAATGAAATAACCTCATGGTGAAAATTTCCTTTTTTTTGGCTATGCAAAACTAAACGCTTCAGCATTAATTCAGCGCCCCCCACATTCAAACCAATTATGATATGTACAATTTTTTTCATTGAATCTTCAACCAACTAGATACTTCAAGATCAGCTTCTTCGCTGCTAAATTGTTGAGTTGCGCCACCTGGGTAAAAAGTAATTTCACCGAATTTTATTTGACCATTTAAATTATAAAGATCTACACGGCAAAAAATAAAGGGATTTGAGATTTTTTCTGCATATTCAATCATTAAATCTAAATTATCAGGCTTTTGAACAAGATTCGTATCGAAGTTTTCTCTGCCAACGGTAAAGTTCATAAGATTGAAGTTTGTGTCATAAATATTTCTTTTAGCATGCGGATTATGACTGCCATCTTCAGATGCTGTATCTATATCCACAAAAATCATTTTGACTTTGCCATGGAAACAAAAAAATCTAAAATCTAATAATGGCTCTTCTGTTTCTAAAAAATTTTCAACTAATATTTTAGGCTTAATATTTTTATAATTCCATTCTCTAGATTGAAAATAATAGTTCATATGTAAAGCAGAATTAAACTTTTTATTAAATTTTTCTCTATTAAAATTTTGAGTATTATTACTGTCAAATATAGCATTAATACCAGAAACATGATTACACTTTATAAAAAACTTACCTTTCAGATTTTCAAAAGGAATATCTTCTGCTTTCCCATAAACTCCATAGATATCTGTCAGCAAATTGTCTAATTTTATAGAAGATAAATACTCTCTAACTTCCACTTTATCACTACATTGAGTCATTAATGTATTTCTATTATTAATTTTTAGCCACCATAGCTTTTCATTAAAGTACTTTGGATTATCTAAATTTAATTTTTTTCCAGTATTTTCTTTATATTTAACTTTAGCAAAAAATTCATCACTTATATTGTAAGTTAACTTTATTTTCAATGAATTGAAAAAGATATAAATACTTTTAAAAAAATCACTTTTATTAGATAAAGTTCTAATATACTTTTTAATGGTGAAATACATAAAATTACGCCTTAGAAATCAAAAAACTTTTAGAGCTTAAGTAACAAAAAATAAATCTAACCAACCAGGTCAACATAATTCCTAATAAAGCTCCAATTGCCATATAAAGATATGTTAAAACCGTCACAAAAACAAAACCAGCAATAGAGGTAATAACTGTTATATTTCTTAGTACTTTATCTTTCCCAAGAACACCTAAACAATTTATTCCATATGAAATCATTAGTGCGTAAATAAAGGGTGCTAGCAACTGAATATACATTAACTGCCTTGCTAAGTCTAAGTTAGCATCGAATACATATGATAAACCATATTGTATAAATACATAATTCAAAACTAATAAAGCCACACTCCCTACAATCATCACTCTCAAAAATTCTTTAAATTTATTTATATTTTTAGCTAAAACTGGGAAATAAACTTTAGAAATAATCCCTAAAGTTTGCTCTGAAACATTTAGTACTTTTCGGGCTATATCATAAATACCAACGTGTATTAACGTTCCAAAAAATCCCAATATTAAATATGAATATATGTTATAAAAATTTGGGAATAATATATTAATAAACATATCCCAGTCTTTATTTAACTTTGAATAAATATCTTTAAAACCAATAAAATTAACTTTAGAAAAATTTATATAACTTAAAATAAAATATATATATATTATTAAACTAAAGACTTGACCTACAAGATAAAAAACCGGTATTAGATAAATATCACTTTTATTTTCAACAAAGAATATAATTAATAAAAAAGAAATTACCTTACCTACCACCTCACCTATAGCAATTTTTTTCATATCTTCTAGTCCCTGGAAAAACCAAGATGGACATAAAGATAAAACAATCACATTAAATGAACTTAATAATATAAGGACAATATTTTCTTTTATAAAATCCGCAAAATTAGAGGAGATTAAAATAACTAAAACCCCCATTAAAGATAAAAATAATTTACATATAGTAATATCTACTAATAACTGTGTGTTTTTATATTTATTAAAATTATTTTGTGCAATTTCTCTAGTGCCAGTATATGCAAAACCATAGTCAATTAATGTATTTAAATAAGCACAAATTGCTGTTACTAACGCTAGAAGCCCCATAAGCTCCAAGCCAATTGTCTTTATTAAATGAGGAATAATTACTAAAGGCAGCAGTAAAGTTGTCCCTTTAACACACCCCAAAGAAAGAAAATTTTCTAAAATTTTCTTTCTTCCTGCTACACTTAAAAACTTAACTATTTTTTTTTTCATTTTAAGGTATTCACATACCAACCCATCGCTAATTTAATACCTTGATTAATTTTTTTGGTTGGCTCATAGCCTAATAGGCTTTGAATTTTGTTTATACTAGCTTGTGAATGTCGTACATCCCCAGCCCGAAAATCCCGATATACAGGATTTTTCGTATAAGTCACACCATTTTCTTTTAATGCAGCTTTAATGGCATTAAACAAATCATTGAGCGTGGTACGATCCCCTACTGCAACATTATAAACTTGATTTTTAGCTTCATCTTGCGATGTTGCTGCTAAAATATTGGCTTGTACGGTATTGTCGATAAAACAGAAATCACGACTCGTTTCACCATCACCATTAATGAAGACATCTTCATCATTGATCATCGCTGCTGTCCATTTTGGAATCACCGCTGCGTAAGCACCATTTGGATCTTGGCGTTTACCAAAAACATTAAAGTAACGTAAACCAATCGCTTTAAAGCCATATGCGCGTGCAAAAACATCAGCATATAGTTCATTGACATACTTGGTGACGGCATACGGTGACAATGGATTACCAATATTTTCTTCTACTTTTGGTAATGCAGGATGATCACCATAAGTTGAGCTACTTGCTGCATATGTAAAACTAGATACATTTGCATCACGTGCAGCAGTCAACATATTCAAAAAACCGCTAATATTGGTGTCATTGGTGGTGATCGGATCGGCAATTGAACGCGGTACAGAACCAAGGGCAGCTTGGTGTAGCACATAGTCCACACCTTGGCAGGCGTTTTGACAATCTGCAAACTCACGAATATCACCTTCAATGAATCTGAATTTCGCCCATTGCTCAGCAGTGACCAAGCTTTGCACCTCATCAAGGTTATGCTGATGACCCGTGGCAAAGTTATCCAAACCCACCACAGTTTGGTTGAGCTTAAGTAAAGTCTCTAAAAGGTTTGAGCCAATAAAGCCAGCCACCCCCGTCACCAGCCATATTTTTGGCTGATTCTTAAGTTGTTCACAAACATTCTTATATTGGCTCATCTTTGTTACTCTATTAATTAAAGGCGGATATCAGATTCAGCTTGAGATAACACGTACTTCAAGTCATAGAGTACATGATCCTCTTTACCCAACGCACGGATCGTTTCTACACCCATGTCTTTAAATTGTTCATGCGCGACTGCCAAAATCACAGCATCATATTCACCTTGTGCTGGTGCTTGTACAGGCCGAATTCCATATTCATGTTCAGCTTCAGCGGCATCTACCCAAGGGTCATATACATCAACATTGACATGATATTCTTGCAGTTCTTTCACAATATCAATGATGCGGGTATTACGGATATCAGGGCAATTTTCTTTAAAACTTAAGCCTAAAATTAAGACTTTAGCCTCTTCTACTTGAATGCGTTTTTTCAGCATGGCTTTAACTAGCTGAGTGACCACATAAGCACCCATACCATCATTTAAACGGCGGCCCGCTAAAATAATTTCAGGGTTATAGCCAATCGCTTGCGCCTTATGGGTCAAGTAGTACGGGTCAACACCGATACAGTGACCACCAACTAAACCCGGACGGAATGGAAGGAAGTTCCATTTGGTACCTGCTGCTTGTAATACCGCTTCAGTATCAATGCCCATTTTATTGAAGATCAATGCCAATTCATTAATTAAGGCAATATTCACATCACGCTGGGTGTTTTCAATCACCTTCGCTGCTTCTGCAACCTTAATGCTGGCTGCTTTATGCGTGCCTGCTTCAATAATCAGGTTATAGACTTCATCAACATAATCAGCGATTTCAGGTGTTGAACCAGAGGTGATTTTTAAAATATTGGTGACGCGGTGCAGTTTATCGCCCGGGTTAATACGCTCAGGGCTATAGCCTGCAAAGAAATCTTGATTGAATGTTAAGCCTGAGTTTTTCTCTAAAACAGGAATACAGACTTCTTCAGTTGCACCTGGATATACCGTTGATTCGTACACCACGATATCGCCCTTTTTCAGCACTTTTGCAATGCTTTCTGAAGCTTTAACTAATGGAGTTAAATCCGGCTGCTTAAATTCATCAATTGGTGTTGGCACAGTAACAATAAAAAAGTTACAAGATTTAAGATCTTCTAAATTTGCGCTATATGTTAAATGTGTAGATTGTACTAATTCTTCCGGAGATACCTCGAGCGTATGGTCCTGCCCTGAACGCAGCTCATCAATTCGTTTTTGGTGAATATCAAAACCCACTACAGGTACTTTTTTACCAAATTCAACAGCTAGTGGTAAACCCACATAGCCCAACCCAATTACAGCAATTTTTAGTTCCGAGAGTTGCAACATTCCAGAGCCTTATAATTTATGATTTAATCATGTGAAAAACGCCTCATAATATAGCAGAAATCGCCCTTATATTTTTCGGGAATTATTATTTTTCGTAATCGAAAATTATAACTGCAAAATTAAACGTTTATTTTTTAACCAATATATTAATATTTGATTTTTAACACCAATTACTTAAATGAATTTATTATGCATTCATTAACAAATATGTGTTTTATTTCACACAATAATCATTACACTGTAGCAACACATTTTGACAGCAAATCCTAGGATGTTTACTTTACATAGTATAAAATATTCCGTTATATATTTTAAAAATCAGGCGATTGCCTTTTTTACAATTCAATTATTTTTATAAGTAGGATTTCGAGTGAGTTACTATCGTTATAGCTTCTTGTTAGCACTCAGTTTAGGTATGACGGGTTGTGCAATCACATCAGGTCTTCAAACATATGATTTACCAAAAGAAGGTGTTTTCCAAACAGATCTAGGTTCAACTGTAAATGTCATCAAATTATCACAAGACAATTTAGCAGCCGTTCAACCCGCACAGATTAATCAACAAAATTTTGCTCACCTTTTCAATCAACAACAACAACAATATCGATTAAATTCTGGTGATATTTTATCCATTTATTTATGGGCATATCCGGAAATAACGCCACCTACAAATACCATTAGTAATGAAGAGGCGATAAAATCAAACGGTTACCAAATCGACCAAAATGGTTATATTCAATTCCCTATTATTGGCCGATATAAAGCTGCCGGAAAATCCCTAACAAAAGTTAATCAGGAGTTACGTAGCCAACTTGCCCGCTATTTAAAAACCCCAGATGTGATTGTTCGCGTTCTTTCCTACCAAGGCCAGCGTTATTCTGTCCAAGGCAATGTAATGAAAGGTGGTCAATTTAATCTCACCGACCAACCTACCAGCGTATATACTGCACTTGGTCTTGCTGGCGGTGTGAATACGCAATTTGGCGATAATACGTCTATTACCTTGGTACGCCAAGGACAAACTTACAACTTAAATAGCATTCAGTTAGAAAAGGCTGGCTATTCACTACATAATCTACTCATACAGCCTAACGATACAATTTATGTCAATTCACGCGAAAATCAGAAAATTTATGTAATGGGTGAATCTGGTAAAAATCAATCCCTACCAATGCGTGATCAAGGAATGAGTTTAAGTGATGTCTTGGGCGAAAGTCTTGGGGTAAACTCGCTTTCTGCAAGTCGAGGCAAAATCTACGTAGTACGTAGTGATATGAATAGTCCGATGACCGAAATTTATCATTTGGATTTAACCAGTATTGGTGACTTTGGACTCGCAAACCAGTTCAGAATGCGTAGCAACGATATTGTATATGTTGATGCATCTGGCTTGGCACGTTGGCAGCGCGTGATCAATCAGGTGATTCCTTTCTCAAATATGATCTATAACATCGACAGAATGGGTCAATAATGTTATTTAAAAATATTCTGGTGGTGTGTGTAGGTAATATTTGCCGAAGTCCTATGGCAGAATATCTTCTGAAAAAGAATCATCCCGATCTGAATATTTATTCAGCGGGAATCTCAGGCATGGTTGGACATCCAGCAGATGAAAAAGCTCAATACTGTATGCAAAAAATTGGCATCGATATGAGTGGACACATTGCGCAAAAATTAAATGCTGAACTGATCAAGAAATCAGATTTAATTTTAGTCATGAGTTCAAATCAACAAAAGCATATTGAACAAACATGGCCATTTGCAAAAGGAAAGACTTTTCGTTTAGGCCATTGGCAAGGTAAAAATGTGCCTGACCCATATCAGCACGATCAAGCTTTTTTTGACCAGACCTCAGAACTGATCCAATCTTGCGTTGCAGATTGGACTAAACAAATTTAACTTTTGATGTACGATTATGAGCCAAAATACCAATACAGAAGATACAATTGATTTAAAGGAATTATTTTTCTCTCTGATTGCACAGTGGAAGTTAATTGCATTATGTGTAATTTTAAGTCTTGTTTGTGCCTTACTTTATCTTAGAACTACCCCCGACACTTATGCAGTCAATGCTT
This sequence comes from Acinetobacter sp. YH12086, assembly GCF_013419345.1. Classification (NCBI taxonomy): domain Bacteria; kingdom Pseudomonadati; phylum Pseudomonadota; class Gammaproteobacteria; order Moraxellales; family Moraxellaceae; genus Acinetobacter; species Acinetobacter sp. YH12086. Next base: position 46,054 of record NZ_VPAF01000011.1, on the reverse strand, counting down.
TAGTACAGGTCGAAGAGAATAAAGGGGCTTCTGCTGCCTTATTAGGTGATCTTTCTAATATGATTGATCAAAAACAACCAGCGCAAGCAGAAATTGAGATTCTTAAATCACGTTTAGTTCTAGGCACCGTGATTCAAAACTTACATCTAGATTTAAAAATTTCGGGTACTGAAAACTCTTTCACTGATCGCTTATTTTCACCGCATGAATATGCCACCGAATATAAAAATAAATCTGTCATTTTCAAAGATAATGAGAAAAGTTTTGAAATACGCCAATTTGATATTCCTGCACAATATCGTGACAAGAACCTTGGTCTCCAATTTCAAGAAAATAAATTTTCTTTAATTGACCTTCAGACTGAACAAACAATTTTAACAGCACCATTGAACCAAAAAAGCTCTTTACGTACAGCAGAAGGTCTTTGGGAAATCTCAATTTATAGCAAAGATCAATTCAAAGATGACTATTTAATTCAAAAACAGTCTTTACCTGCTGCAGTTGACAGTATTTTGGCAAATTATTCTGTTGCTGAAAAAGGTAAAATGACGGGCGTGCTTGGCCTTAACTATCAGGGCCAAGATAAAGAACATATTACAAAAGTTTTAAATGCCATTTTAGCAGCCTACAGCCATCAAAATATTGAAAGACGTTCGGCTGAAAGTGCACAAACATTAAAATTCCTAGACGAACAACTCCCTGAATTAAAACAGCAGCTTGATGTCGCAGAACGTGAATTTAACAAATTCCGTCAAGAGTTTAATACCGTCGATGTAACCAAAGAATCTGAACTATATTTAACTCAAAGCATCACTCTTGAAACTCAAAAAGCTGAATTAGAGCAAAAAGTTGCTGAAGCTTCTGCGAAGTACACTAGTGAACATCCAGTGATGCAGCAAATGAATGCTCAATTGGGTGCAATCAATAGCAAAATTGGTGAACTAAATACCACCTTAAAAAAATTACCAGACTTACAACGTCGTTATTTACAGCTCTATCGTGAAGTTGAAGTGAAACAACAACTTTATACAGCGTTGTTGAATTCTTACCAACAGCTTCGTATTGCCAAAGCTGGTGAAATTGGTAATGTCCGTATTGTGGATACTGCCGTAGAGCCTATTGAACCAATTGCACCAAAAAAACTACAAATCTTGATACTTTCAATTTTTCTTGGTGGTTTCCTCGGTACATTACTTGCACTACTACGTAACATGCTACGCTCAGGAATCAAAGATTCTTCAGAAATTGAGAACACCCTTGATCTTCCGGTTTATGCCACTGTGCCACGTTCCCCTATTCAGGAAAGTCGCATCAAGTTACTGAAGAAGAAAAAGACCATTCCTGTACTTGCTGTTAAAAATAGCGATGACATTGCGATTGAAAGCCTACGCAGTATGCGGACTGCCATTCACTTTGCACTGACATCCGCAAAAAATAACCTGATCATGATTTCAGGGCCTGCACCAGAAGTCGGTAAATCATTTATTTCAACCAACTTGGCAACAATTCTTGCACAAAGTAATAAACGCGTTTTAATTATTGATGCTGATTTACGTCGTGGTTATTTAAACAAATATTTCAATCATGACAACCAACCAGGTCTTTCTGAATATTTAAATGGTCAGCGTGATCTAGACAGCATCATTAAAACCACTGAAATTCCAAATTTAAGTGTGATTACCCGTGGTAAGAGCCCTTCTAATCCATCTGAACTTTTAAGCTCTGGGAAATTCAAAGAATTCTTAGATTTAATTTCACCGATGTTTGATCATGTGATCATTGATACCCCTCCTGTACTTGCGGTGACAGACGGTATCATTATTTCGCAATTTGCTGGCGTGAATTTGGTGATTGCTCGTTATGCGAAAACGCAGTTGAAAGAGTTAGAGTTAACCGTTAATCGCTTTGAACAAGTGGGTGTGAAGGTCAATGGTATTATTCTAAACGACATTCAACGTAGCTCAGCAGGCTATGGTTATGGCTATAACTATTCCTATGGTTATAAAGCTTCAAAAGACCAAGACTGATTCAGCGCGTTGTAAAAAAAGCCACCGAATACGGTGGCTTTTTTATGTGCGAAATTTATGTTGCATGCCTCTTTCTGTATAAAAAATGTTTTATATATTCATACCGTTATAGTATAAAAATAAGAACATGACTATGATAATCTTTCCTGCACCTTACCTGATCATAGAGATAGGTAAGCGCTGAACAGGAAAAGTCTGCTAGAATTTCAGCAACTTTTTACATATAAAATAATTGTGGGAAAATATATGAGTAAGGCCCTACCTATCGCTGTCGCTGTATTACTCGGCGGTGCCGCACTTGTTCCTGTTTACTATGCAACTAAAACACCTGCTACGCAATCAGCAACATCAACTCAACCAGCTGCAAACGCTTCGGCTGTCGCTAAAATCAGCTATGCTCTAGGTTATGAAGTTGCCCATCAAACGCCTCCAGAATTAGATATTGATAGCTTTGTCACTGGCGTTCGTGCAGGCCATGCTCGTGCAAAACCTGCATATACTGAAGAAGAATTACAAAAAGCATATGCTGAGTTCCAGCAAGAAATGCAAAACAAGCAGCTCGAAAGCAATAAGCAAGCACAAAGTAGCAGCGATAATTTCTTAACAGAAAACAAAAGCAAAGCTGGGGTTAAAACTACAGCTTCTGGTTTACAGTACCTAACAACGAAAGAAGGTACAGGTAAACAACCGCAAGCCACATCAGTTGTTAAAGTCCACTACACAGGTAAGTTAGTAGATGGCACAGTATTTGATAGTTCAGTACAGCGCGGCGAGCCAATTGAATTTCCGTTGAACCAAGTAATTCCGGGTTGGACTGAAGGTCTGCAGTTAATGAAGGAAGGTGGCAAAGCTACTTTATATATTCCCTCAAACCTAGGTTATGGTGCTCAAGGTGTTCCAGGAACGATTCCACCGAACAGTACTTTAATTTTTGATGTAGAACTCATTGAAGTTAAATAATAAAACCGGTACAGGAGAGCTTTTCGCTCTCCTGCTTTATTTTGAGACTCGGTCATGAAATTACAGATCAGTATGTTGTGTTTGGCACTCTGCTCAAGCACTGTATTTGCCAAAGATGTCAGTAATAAAAGTAGTGCTGCAGAACAAGTCGGTTATAGTTTTGGTTATTTAATGGGACGCAGTAATGCTGAATCCATTAAGGATTTGGATATTGATGCATTTGTTGCAGGTTTAAAGGCAGCTTCTAAAGGTCAAGCTTCGTCATTAACAGATGAAGAAATGACTCGTGCTTTAACTCAATATAAAAAGCAAACCGAAGCGAAACAACTGATTGAATTGAAGCAAAAAGCGGACGCAAATGCGACTATTGGCACTGCGTTTCTTGCTGAGAATGCCAAAAAACCAGGTATTCAGGTCACGAAATCTGGCCTGCAGTATCAAGTCATTCAAGCCGGCAAAGGTAAGTCACCCAAAGCCAATTCAACAGTGAAAGTTCACTATGAAGGGCGCTTAATTGATGGCACTATTTTTGATAGTTCAATTGCACGCAACCAACCTGCGATGTTCCAAGTGAGCCAAGTCATTCAGGGTTGGACAGAAGGTCTACAGTTGATGAAAGAAGGTGCAAAATATCGCTTCTTCATTCCTGCCAATTTGGGCTATGGTCAAATTGGTTCAGCAGACGTCATTGAGCCAAACAGCACACTGATTTTTGATGTAGAGCTCATCGAAGTTCTCCCTAAATAACAACACTCCCTTCAGGAGCATCGACAAATCTCGTTGCTCCTCAATATTTCCTCGTACCATTATTTTCTTTTACAATTTTTTTGATTGATTTGACTTAAAATTCACATTGATATCTTATATTTATTTCACAAAACCAATTTCCATTTATTTTAAATCTTCATTAACTGCGTAGCCGCACATAAGGATTTGACCATGACCGTTAAAATTAAGACTCGCGAAATTCAATATACAGCAGCGGATGGAACTCAACTTTTTGGCTATTTTGCCGCACCAGAGTCAGACACTGCGATCGCAGGTGTGTTAGTTGCCCCGGAATGGTGGGGACGCAATGAATATACCGAACAACGTGCGCGCGAATTGGCAGAACAAGGCTATGCTGCTTTCGCTTTGGATATGTATGGTGACAAAAAAGTCACCACTGATGCCAAACAAGCTTATGAATGGATGATGCAGACTTTTGATCATGCTGACACCATCGTGACCCGTGCGTCTGCTGCATTAAACACTTTGGCACAGCAAAAGGAAGTAAATGCAGATAAACTCGCAGCTATAGGCTTTTGCTATGGCGGAAAAGTCGTGCTGGATTTAGCGCGTTCAGGTGCTGCATTAAAAGCTGTGGTGACCTTCCATGCAACACTTGCTACAGCGACTCCTGCACAAACAGGACAAGTTCAAGCAGAGATTTTAGTGCAACATGGTGAGCTCGACTCGATGGTGAGCTTAGAAGATGTTGCGACCTTTAGAAATGAAATGGATGCTGCCCAAGTGAAGTATCAAATCAATATTTTTGAAGGTGCAAAACATGGCTTTAGCAACCCGATGGCGGATGAACGCGCCAAAGCCAACGGCGTAGATTTAGCTTATAACGCTACTGCAGAACAACAAAGCTTAGCGGCCATGTATGCCTTGTTAGCACGCCAGCTTGGTTCTTAAAGCGCTAAGAACCAATACCAATATTTAATTTATAAAAATGAGGAGAGCACAATGACAGATCTCAATTGTCCATATTGCAATTTTGACGAATATGACGTTATTGCAAAAAATGATTTTGGAGTTGTACTTCCTGAACCACACACACTGTCTAAAGGACATGCTGTCATTGTCCCGCTACGTCACGTTGGTTCTTTTTTTGAAATTACTGATAAAGAACGTAAAAGTTTAATGTCCTTACTTGAACAAGCGCGTAATGAATTAAATTTACGCTATCAACCTACTGGCTTTCATATTGGGTTTAATGATGGACAAGTTTTTGGCGAAGCTACTGAACATGTGCACATTCACATTATTCCACGTTATGAAAACCAAACGTTGGCGCTTGATTCCCGCTGGGGCTTTAAAAGCTAAAATTTAAAAATTGACCCTCACTAAGGAGCTTCGGCTCCTTTTTTGATAGCTGCTATTTTGGCATTTCCCCTGATATACAGATTTCGTTTTGAACAAAAAGAATACCTATAGAAAGATGTATACTAGGCAGGTTTTTTCAATTTTGACTGTATTGCATGTTTAACTTTTCTGATGCCCTTCTCGACTGGTTTGATGTCCATGGTCGTCATGACTTACCGTGGCAAGTGAAGGATGACCCTTACAAAGTATGGGTTTCAGAAATTATGCTACAACAGACTCAAGTCAAAACCGTCTTACAATACTTTGATCGATTTATTCAACGGTTTCCGACTGTTGAAGATTTAGGCCATGCCTCTTGGGATGATGTGGCACCCTATTGGGCTGGCTTAGGCTACTATGCACGGGCTCGGAACTTACACAAAGCCGCAGGCATTGTTGCACGTCAGGGACATTTTCCAAGCAATCTTGAGCAGTGGATGGAACTACCCGGCATCGGCCCATCTACCGCAGGTGCGCTGATGTCTTTGGGTTTAAGACAATATGGCGTGATTATGGACGGCAACGTCAAGCGAGTATTGTCTCGATTCTTTGCTATTGAAGATGATTTATCGAAACCTGTACATGAAAGGTCCATGTGGCAACTGGCGAGTGAGCTTTGCCCCACGGTACGTAACCACGATTATACCCAAGCAATTATGGATCTGGGTGCAACCATTTGTACGCCGAAAAAGCCGCTCTGTTTATATTGTCCTATGCAGCAGCACTGCAAAGCACATGCTCAGGGTTTAGAGACTGAATTACCTTATAAAAAGCCTAAAAAGCCTGTTCCAGTGAGAGAGGCCCAAGTCATGCTGATTCAATCTGCAGGAGAATGGCTTTGGATACAACGTCCGAATAGCGGTCTATGGGGCGGTCTGTGGTGTTTACCTATTTTTGATCAACCCCATGAGTTTCAATCCCACACTCAGCAGCTTGGACTGAAACCTACCACTACTCAAGTGCAAATATCTCATAGTTTTACCCACTTCACTTGGCTTTTAGAAGCTACTGTATTTACTGTTGCTGCCGATCAAAAAGAGCATTTAGCCATTGAATGCAACGCACAGTGGTATACCCCGATACAAGCCACTGCACTCGGTATTCCAACCGCCATGAAAAAACTCATTTCTACGCTAGAACTCGAAAGCCATTCTATGCCATAGTTTTTAACTGCTCATCAATTGTATAGGGACAAATGTGACTCAAGGATTTTTTCAGCTTCGCAAAGGATTGTTCGGCGGTATTGGTTTTATTTTGCTTTTACTCAGCGCCTGTACGTCGACTCCACCCAAACCATCAGGCAGTACATTGCCTGCTCATGAAGTGAAAAAATTACAAAACATGCGTTTATCCAATCAATTGCCTGTTCCTGTTCATCAAGTCAAACGAAGTGCGCTCAAGGATACTTGGGGCGCAGCGCGTAGCCAAGGACGAAGCCACGAAGGCATTGATATTATTGTTCCACGTGGAACAAAAGTTCTCAGTACTACAGAAGGTTTAGTTGCTGACTTACGTAATAACAATTTGGGTGGTAAAGTGATATGGATTATGGGGCCCGCAGGTTCTTGGCATTATTATGCGCATCTTGATGGTCATAAACGTGGCTTAAACGTCGGCGACTATGTCAAAAAAGGTGATGTCATTGGCTATGTAGGTAATACTGGCAATGCTCGACATACTGCACCACATTTGCATTATGGCATTTACTTGGGTGGTAAAGGTCGCAATGCCGTTAACCCCTATCCGTATTTACGTTAATTTTAGGAAACATACATGTCAGAAGCGTTGATCAATCGTCTGGTGGAATTTGCAGAATCTGGTAATCAACAAAAAATCAGCCTCAATGGACAGTCTTATCAGGGCTGGATCATGGAGATCACTGAAGAAGCATTACTCATCAGCACCGGCTACGCAGACAAATCAGGTAAAGATGTATGGATCCAATTTGCCGATCTCGATCAAGCGGAACTGTTGTATTGGGACAATAAAAACGATCAATGGACTGTCTTTAAAATTTAAGTCAAAAGGAGCATTCAACATGACGATACAACGCTGTGCTTGGTGCTCCGAAGATCCTTTGTATATTGCCTACCACGACACTGAGTGGGCTAAACCTAGTTTTGATGAGCAGCATCTCTTTGAAATGCTGTGTCTTGAAGGACAACAAGCGGGGCTGTCTTGGATCACTGTGCTGAAAAAGCGGGCCTGCTATCAGCAGCATTTTTTTCAATATCCCATTGCCGAAATCGCAGCGTTGAGTGACCTACAATTACAAGAAAAATTACAAGATTCAGGTTTGATTCGCCATATCGGCAAACTCACTGCCATTCGTGATAATGCAAAAGCATGGCAACAGTTAAAAGCCCAAGGGATTCATCCTGTGGAATTTCTTTGGAATTTTGTCGAAGGACACATTGCCAATAATGATGTCATTGAATATCGTAGCGCCCCTGCACAAACCGCTCAAAGTCAGGCCATGTCCAAAGCATTAAAAAAGCATGGTTTTAAATTTGTAGGCCCAACGACTTGCTATGCTCTGATGCAAGCCATCGGCATGGTCAATGATCATGAAAATCACTGTGACTTTAAATACACGCACGCAGAATGACCTCAAAACATAAAGGATAGAATAATGAGTGACAATACAATCCACGCCTATGCAGCAATGAACAGTGGTGAAGCCCTTGTTCCCTACCAATTTGATGCAGGTGAATTACAAGCCCATCAGGTTGAAGTCAAAGTCGAGTATTGCGGTCTTTGTCACTCAGATATTTCTATTATCCAAAATGATTGGAAATCTTCGGTTTATCCTGTGGTCCCAGGACATGAAGTGATTGGAACCATTACCCAACTCGGCAGCGAAGCAAAAGGACTCAAAGTCGGACAACGTGTAGGCATTGGCTGGACAGCAGAAAGTTGTCAACACTGTGACTCGTGTATCGATGGTCGCCAAGTCCAATGTACCGGAACCAAGACAGCGACGATCGTCGGTCATGCAGGTGGCTTTGCCGACAAAGTCCGTGCTGGCTGGCAATGGGTTATTCCGCTTCCAGATGATCTCGACCCAACCAGTGCTGGCCCTCTGCTCTGCGGCGGGATTACGGTATTTGATCCCATCTTACAGCACCAAATTCAGGCCATTCACCATGTTGCCGTGATCGGCATTGGTGGTTTAGGTCATATGGCGATTAAATTGCTCAAAGCTTGGGGCTGTGAAATTACCGCATTCAGTTCAAACTTAGATAAAACCGATGAACTTAAAGCCATGGGTGCTGACCATGTGGTGAATAGTCGTGATCTTGCCGCGATTAAAGCGCAGCGTGGGAAATTCAATTTGATTTTAAGCACGGTCAATGTGACGTTGGATTGGCAAGCCTATCTTTCAACTTTGGCACCGAATGGAAGCGTTCACATGCTTGGCCTAGCACTTGAGCCGATGCAAATTCCCGCAGGTATGCTGATCAGTGGTGCTAAATCAGTTACAGGCTCATCAACTGGCTCTCCTGCGGCACTGCGTGAATTACTTCGATTCGCTGCACGTCAAAATATTGCACCTCAAATTGAAATTTATCCCATGTCTCAGGTGAATGAAGCGATTGAACGTTTGCATTCAGGAAACGTGCGTTATCGAATTGTGCTGAAAGCTGATTTTTAACGGCAAAAATCTAAGCCAAGAAAGCCTGCCGCATGCAGGCTTTTTTGTGTCCTTTATACACTCATCAAAATTAGACGGTATTTGAGTTTATGCATTCCTTACGTACCCAATCTGCAAGCAACAAAATGGCCTGCTGAATATCTACAGACAACTCATGCCCGGCATTTAGACGAATACAGTTGTTATAACGATTGTCCTCACCAAAAATTAAACCTGGCACAATATTGATACCATGTTTTTGCGCATGGTAATACAGCGCCAAACTGTCTATTTGTTCAGGCATCTGCAACCACAGTGCATAACTGCCTTGAGGCCGATTTAGACGGATATCAACCCCTTGAAAAGCATCGTAAATAAACTGACGATACTGCTCGACTTGCACCATTAATTTAGGACGCAATTCAGCAAGATGTTGGCGATACGCACGACTAAAAATCAAATCGGCAAGTCCTAACTGCAAAGGCGTATTCACCGAATCATTTTGCAAAAGTAATTTGGGACGTAAATGTTGCAAATGTGGTGGAAGACAAAACCACCCCACCCGATAAGAAGGCGATAAAGATTTTGAAATCGACCCACAATAGATCACATAGCCCGCCCGATCCCAATATTTGATAGGCAATGGTCGCTTTGCATTGAAACTACACTCAGCATAAATATCATCTTCAATCACATAACATTGATATTTTTCAGCCAGTTGTGCAATTCGTTTCTTATCTTCATTACTTAAACAAAAACCCAAAGGATTTTGAAAATTTGCAGTCAATAAGCATACTTTCGCGCCTGAATCCCGCATCGCCTGCTCTAAACGATCTAAATCAAAACCTTCCGTATTGGCAGGAATTTCAACAATTTTCCGCTTCAATAAAGCCAATAATTGCAATTGCCCGTTATAGTTCGGCGTCGGGACAATGACACTCTCCCCTTCCGCACTCAGATTTTGTAACATCACTGACAAAGCCGGCATACAACCATTGCTGATGTAAATATCATCCTTAGGCATATAAAAACCATCTTCAGCCCAATGTGCCGACAAAGCTTCACGCAATTGTGGATGTCCTTGCCGATTGTTATATAAAAAATCTTCTGGTTTACAATGCTTTAATGCCCTTTGGATTGAACGTCTGATTGCTTCAACAGGAACAAAATTGGGGGACAACTGAATTGAACCCAAATGAATCAGGCGACTATTTGCAGATGCTTCATGGATCTGAATTTGTAATTCTAAATTCGAAATTTCACGAGGTCGGGAATCAAAATCAGGATGATTCGGCACGGCAATTTGCTGGGCTTTCTGTGAGGATTGTACAAAATAACCAGACTTTTCTTTGACATAAATGAGGCCTTTGGCTTCAAGTAATTCATAGCAGCGTTTCGCGGTATTTAAACTGATCTGATGCTGCTGTGAAAATTGACGTAGCGCATACAGACGCTGCCCTGCGGCCAATTCACCACTATAAATTTTCTGTGCCAACTGCTGCGCAAGCTGCTGATATTGAAAAGCCATCTGTACCCTTTTTTTAATCATTCTTGTATCTGTACCCATTAAGTTAACAGATTTAAGCTGAATGCATCAGGTTGATATCTCAAAAATAACGATAGGGGGAAAATTAAATGAATGACTTCACACAGCTTCGAGCGGGTCTAATCATCATCAGTACACTCACGCTTATGGCGTGCCAACCCGAACAGCACACTCAAGCTCAAAGCCAGCAAAATTTTATCTGTAAATCTTTAATTCAAGGCTTTTTAAGTGCCCAAAAACTGACGCAATATGAGCTTGAGCAGATCCAACCGATCACCAGCGGCGGGTTACATCAGACGCTATATATTTATAAAGCCAAATCTGAAAACGGTATGAATATGATGCCGCAGCAAGCCAAACTTCGCTTTGCCTGTGAACAAATGACCGCGCGGCAATTTCAAATCAAGTTACATCCGCATCCATTTCTAGAACAAACCTTACTCAGTATCGAACTTCCAGAAGCACAGCACATGCAGCAGTTGACGGCATTTCGTCTGCCTGATCAGCAAAGTCATTGATCGTTCATATTGAACTAAATCATTGCTAAGGCTTATTTTAAAATTTCGGGAAAGGTCGCAACAGTTTTGCTTTTACCCAGCTGCACTTTCATTTTTTGTAGCATTTGATAAGGCTGTTGCTGCACAAACATATTCACGAAACTGAGCGGAATGGAGCCTTCCGGATTTGCATAGCCATAGGTCGACACTTTAACTTTTTGATTGCCTAAACGCTGGAAGGTCCAATCGCCCTCATAGTCGGTTAGGCGTACATAATTGGGATTGATCGGATAACCTTTTTTAACTGCTTTATTTTGGATGCTAATGATGCCTTGTGCATCTTTACGCATTTTGCCTTGTACCACTAAATCACGGTCTTTCAAGGGAAAAGGAAAATCCAGCACCATATATAAACTGAATTCACCTTTCTGGTCATCGCGGGATAAGACTTTGACACTGCCCATATAAGGGACCCAATTCACTGCATTTTCCACATCTAAAATCAGGGAAACCGCTTTTTCGATGGGCACATCAAAACTGGTTTCAGCTTTGTATTGAAAGACAGGATTTTGAGCATTTTGGTAGGTCCAAACCTTAATATTATTTTTATTAATCGTGAGTTTGGCATTATCCATAGTTTTCGCTTGTACTGCCGCAGTGAATGCGACAGCACAGGCCATAAAGATGACTTTTTTCATTCCATTGATCGTCTTATTTTAATTTTATGCTGTTGTTATAACGGATTTTAACGCGCTTTTATACGTCAATATCGTTAAAACCCAGTACATCTTTCATATCGTACTTACGTGCTTCACGACCAACTACCCATGCAGCTGCACGTACTGCACCAGAGGCAAAGTTCATACGGTTGGTCGCTTTATGGGTAATTTCAACACGTTCGCCATCCGCAATAAACATCGCAGTATGTTCACCGACAATGTCACCACCACGAATCGTTTGGAAACCAATGGTTTGACGTTCACGTGGACCCGTATGACCTTCACGGCAATACACAGCATCTTGTTTTAAGTCACGTCCTAAAGCACCGGCAATGGCTTCGCCCCACATTAGCGCTGTACCTGATGGTGCATCAACTTTATGGCGATGATGAGCTTCAATCACTTCAATATCTACAGTATCGCCAAACACTTTTGATGCCAATTCAAGAAGTTTGATTGAAACGTTTACACCGACAGAATAGTTCGCTGCATAGACCACTGGAGTTTCTGTTGCTGTTTCATCGAGATAAGCTTTTTGCTCATCATTCATACCTGTGGTACCAATGACAATCGCAACGCCTGCTTCACGGCAAAGTTTAAGATGCTGTGCCGTTGCTGCAGGTGCAGTAAAGTCGATCACGACATCACAATCTTTTAAAACTTCAGCAAGGTTACCAACAACCTTTACGCCAACCGCGCCAATCCCTGCAAGTTCACCGGCATCCGCACCAACCAAACTACTTTCAGGACGTTCTACCGCAGCAGCCAATTGATAACCAGCTTGCTGAACCGCCTGAATTAAGATGCGTCCCATACGACCGCCTGCGCCCAAGATACCAATACGTGGAGCTGCTGACATAACATTTTCCTAATGTTGATTCGAAATTGGTCTTACTATATCAAAACTCCATGCGCAGGCTAAGTTACAAACAAAAAAATCCTGTATTTTCCGAAAGACTTTTGCAAATCAAGCTCTTCGACAGACGCTGACTATTCCCTCACCAAGTTTGGGCATTTTCACGGTATGATAGGCGCGTTCTATTGATCTTGAATATTCATGAAAACCCTATTGTATCTTTGTGCGGCAGTCTGTATTGCACTGGCATGGCTGATTCCGATTCATTACCGACCTTGGGCCACGTATACCGGTGAGCTTTATACCTTTTTTGCCCTGTTTGCCTTAGCGGCAACGTTCTTTAAAGAAAAGCTCATGGTGGCAAAAATTTCCTTGCCCCTGTTGCTCTTAGCGCTGATTCCCTTCGTCCAATTGGCTTTTGGGCAGGTGTATTATTTTAGTATTGCCTTGCTCTGTATGCTGTTTGTGTTCAGCTTCTGGCTGTGTATCAATCTTGGTTTCAGCCTCTCGCAAGGTACGGAAAAACGCGAAAAAACCTTCCTATACCTAAGCTATACCTTTGTTGCATCTGGGGTCATGACGGGACTCATCGCAATATGTCAGTGGTTAGATTTCGACTCGTTTCTTCCTTTTGTGATGAAAATTAGTGGAACTACGCGCCCATTTGCAAACTTTGCTCAGCCAAATAACATGGCCACGTTTCTGCTCATGTCCTTGTTAGCCTGCTTATATGTTTATGAACAGCAAAAAGTTAAAACCCGCTATTTGGTCGCTTGTGCAATTCCTATTTTAATTGGGGTCGCGCTCAGCCAATCTCGCACCTCTTGGGTGGCAAGTATCTGTGTCCTAGTCTATTTGGCTTATGCACAGTACAAAGATTATATCCGTCTTCGCTGGTTTTACAGCTTGGCCTGGTTTATCGGCTTTGTGGCACTGATTGTATTGATGCCAAAATTAAGTCAAATCATGAGCCAAATATCCGACATGAATATTCAAGAAAGTCGTGACGTAGCTGAACGTGCTGGTGGCGATATGTCTCGTTTAGCCATTTGGCAACAAATGGCGCATGCCGTAGCTGCACAGCCTTGGTTTGGCTATGGTTGGCATCAAACCAGTAGCGCTTTTGTCTCGATCTCTGACACGGTACAAGGGCCTGTATGGATTCGTAGTTCACACAATTTTATTTTGGATTTCTTATTGTGGAATGGCGCTATTATTGGTGTGCCGTTCTTGGCCTATTTCGCCTATTGGGGCATCCAATTACAAAAGTTAGCTAAGTCTGCATTATCTGTCATTGGCCTATTGATGGTCGGTGTCTTCGTTATTCATGCCATGTTAGAGTTTCCGCAAAACTACGCATATTTCTTACTGCCTGCGGGCTTTATTATCGGGATTCTTCAAGCGGCCAAGCCACAGGCGGCTACTTTGAATCTGTCTCCGTGGTTTATCCGCATTGTTTTCGGGATTGGCGCCGTGCTGATTACGGTGATTTATCGTGATTATGCCAATGCAGCGATTCAGCTGGGTCAGGCATCAAAATATGAAAAAACGCCAGAGAAAATCACCAACCATGAGCCGATCTATTTGCTGACGGAATTTAGGCATCGGGTGGCGATTATTCGTTTAAATCCGTACTCCATCGTTTCTGAACAAACCATTCAGGATACTGAAAAATTGGTTCGCAGCTACCCAGCGAAATATCACATCATTAAATATGCACGTTTATTGGCATTTAATGGTCGCGAGGCTGAAGCACGTCATCAGCTACAGCGTCTTAAAAATATTTATCGGCTCGACATGAGCTATGAGAGTTTATTAGCGCCTATAGCACAGCCGAAACCTTAAAACGCTCAATAAAAAAGCCTGCAATTATGCAGGCTTTTTTATAGCTAAGTTCACATCACAGCGAACTCAAGCAAATCATTTCAATTAATCAAACAAACGGTCGAAGAATGATTTTTTCTTCGGAGATGATTTATTGTCATCGCCATCCATCGTGTCTTGTAACTCTTTCAACAATTCACGTTGACGAGCCGTTAAGTTCACAGGCGTTTCCACCACAATACGGCAGAGTAAGTCACCGGTCATGCTGGTACGTACAGGTTTCACACCTTTACCACGTAAGCGGAACAACTTACCAGTTTGAGTCCCTTCAGGTACTTTCAAGCTCACACGACCATCGAGAGTCGGAATTTGAATTTCTTTACCCAATGCAGCATCTGCAATGCTTACAGGCACATCCATATACAGGTCAGCGCCATCACGTTGGAAGATTTCGTGTTCACGTACCACCACTTCTACATATAAGTCGCCTGCTTGGCCATCACGGATCGCCTCACCTTTGCCACTTAAACGTACGCGGTCGCCATTGTCCACACCTGCAGGAATGGTCACTTCTAAAGTTTGCTGACGGTCAGAAACCCCTGAACCATGACATTTATTACATGGGTTCTTAATAATTTTACCTTGACCACGACAGGTGCTACAGGTTTGCTGCACAGAGAAGAAGCCCTGTTGCATACGCACTTGACCTGCACCATGACAGGTTTTACACGTTTCGACGTCGTTTGGATTTTTAGATCCTTTACCATCACAGGCATCACATGGCGCTGGCGCAGTAAAGGTAATGGTTTTTTTCACGCCTTTTACAGCTTCCTCAAGGGTAAGCTCCATAACATAGCGTAAGTCTGAACCACGGCGTGCACGTTGCTGACCACCACGGCCACCACCGCCAAATGCGCCACCGAATATGTCACCAAACTGACTAAAAATATCTTCTGCGCTAAAACCACCACCGAAGCCACCGCCGCCGCCCATGCCGCCTTCAAAAGCTTGATGTCCCATACGGTCATACATACTACGTTTTTCGCTGTCCGATAAAACTTCATATGCTTCTGCAGCTTCTTTGAATTTTTCTTCAGCTTCTGGGTTATCTGGATTACGGTCAGGGTGATACTTCATCGCCAACTTACGGTAGGCTTTTTTAATTTCATCATCACTTGCGGTTTTAGATACACCTAAAACCTCATAATAATCACGTTTAGCCATGTCTGGCGATGCTCCTCACGGAATTTAATTTAATACTTAACTGTGGTCTGAAATTGGGGAATCAAACCATTTTTTCAAGGGGTAGGCAGGAAAAAAATAAATCGACTTAGAAAACAGCCTTATTTTTAACGAATTTGGATAGACCTTGGATCCATGCATTTAATAAATACAAAAAGGCAATCGCAGCAAAGACCACACCAATTACCGTGCATGCAGTCACCCAAAGATAGGTGTCCCAATAATAGAAAAATAAAGGAATAAACCACAGTGCGGCAAAAATGGCCATCATGGAATAAATCACGACGGTGCGCATGACCCAAAGCGCTTGGGCTTGTAGCCAAACTTCTGCAGAATCGATTTGAGTGACTTTGCGTGCAAAGCCGTAGGCAAATACACCACTAATCAGGGTAAATAAAGCGAAAAACATGAAGACATAAGAAATCGCAACATAACGGCGATACTTAGCTAAACTCTCTGCTGTCATCTGTGATTCAACCCCGTACACCACAATATGCCGCGCTGCACTTGTGGTTGTTTTACTTTTTAAAAATGTCTTTGTAGATCAGGTGCTACTATAGAGAAAAATTCAATATTTCGCACCCAATATTATGACACTTTTAAGGATTCTGCTGAGTTTTTTTCACTTTAAACCACTGTGCATATAGCGCAGGTAAAAAGAACAAGGTCAGCAGGGTCGCCACGATCAATCCACCCATAATCGCCACGGCCATTGGACCGAAGAAAATACTGCGAGAAAGTGGAATCATCGCCAATACAGCAGCCAATGCAGTCAACACAATTGGACGGCAACGACGCACAGTTGCATTGATAATCGCATCCCAAGCCGACTCCCCAGACTGAATATCTTGTTCAATCTGATCAATCAAAATCAGTGAATTGCGCATAATCATTCCTGACAGTGCAATCGTGCCGAGCATTGCCACAAAACCAAAGGGTTTATTGAACAATAACAGGAATAACACCACGCCAATAATGCCCAAAGGTGCTGTTAAAAATACGATCATCGCCCGTGACATGCTGCGTAATTGAATCATCAACAAAGTCATGACAACTGCGAGAAATAATGGCATGCCTGCATTTACAGAAGTTTGGCCTCGTGCTGACTCTTCCACAGTGCCGCCTACTTCGAGTAGATAACCATTCGGCATCTCTGCACGTAAATGATCAAATGAATCTTTTAACTCACCCACCACCGTTGCAGGTTGCAATTTACTGCGAATATCCGCGCGCACAGTAATGGTCGGTAAACGGTTACGATGCCAAATCAAACCTTCTTCAAAGCTATACTCAATTTTCGCAATCTGCGCCAATGGCACTGAACCACCATTGCTGGTCGGTACAGCCAAACTGCTGAGAGAACCGACATCCAATCGCTCCGCTTGATCACCACGCATCCGAATTTCAATCAGCTCTCGTTTCTCACGATACTGATTAATCACCGCACCACTGATTGAACTATTCAGGAAATTGGACAGATCTAGACTGGAAACCCCCATTTGACGTGCGCGATCTTGGTCGATGTCCAGTTTAATGACTTTGCTTGGCTCACCCCAATCCAAATGCACATTGGTGGTGTTCGGGTTTTCACTGACTTTTGCAGACACACGTTGTGCCCACTCACGCACTAAGCTTAGATCTTCACCCGACACGCGGAACTGCAATGGATAACCCACAGGTGGCCCATTTTCTAAAAGTGAAACCCGTGTACGTACTTCAGGTAAAAGCTTACGGATTTCTTCTGCTAATGACTGGCGGATCTCATTACGATCATCTAAAGATGAAGCCAATACCACAAACTGAGCAAAACTGGCTTGAGGTAACTGCTGATCTAGAGGTAAATAAAACCGCGGTGAACCTGTCCCCACATAAGCCACAAAATTATCAATGCCCTGTTTTTTCGACAAGAACGCTTCGACTTTTTTTACGGCCGCTTCTGTGGCTTTCAGAGATGCACCTTCCTCGAGCTTTAAATCCACTAAAATTTCAGCACGGTTTGACGGTGGGAAGAACTGCTGTGGTACGGTTTTAAACATTAAAATCGATAACACAAAAATGCCAACCGTCGCTGCAATCACCGTCTTGCGATAAGTCACACAAGTGTCAACCCAACCACGGAAACGTTGATAAAACGGCGACTGATAAGGATCGTGATGTTCGCCGGCATGATGCACCATCGGCTGAGGTTCAGGTTGTTTGCGCAAACGTGCCCACAGGCGCTGATACCAAGGGGCTTTTTGTACCAAATCTTCGTTGAAGTCGGGTAGTAATGTATCCCCCAAATAGGGTACAAACAGCACTGCTGCAAACCATGACACCACCAATGCAATGGTGACCACTTGGAAAATCGAGCGGGTATATTCGCCTGTGCTCGATGCGGCTGTGGCAATCGGCAAAAATCCTGCAGCCGTAATTAGCGTGCCTGTCAGCATTGGAAATGCGGTGGTGCGCCATGCATGTCCGGCGGCTTGTAATCGGCTATAGCCCTGCTCCATTTTGATCGCCATCATTTCGACGGCAATAATCGCATCATCCACCAATAAACCGAGTGCGAGAATCAATGCTCCCAAAGAAATCTTGTGCAAACCGACATCAAACATCTGCATGCCAGCAAAAGTCATGGCCAAGACTAAGGGAATGGAAAATGCCACAACCAATCCTGTACGGAAACCCAAGGAGAAGAAGCTCACCAATAGGACGATAATCACCGCCTCAGCGAGGACTTTCATAAACTCATTGACGCTGCGCTTCACGGCTACAGGCTGATCAGAAACTTTTTTCAGTTCCATACCCAAGGGCAAAGTTTTTTGCAAGCGGGCAAATTCTGTTTCTAGGTTTTTACCCAAAGCCAAAATGTCGCCACCTTTACGCATCGACACGGCAATACCTAAACCATTTTCGCCCATAAAACGCATACGCGGCTGTGGTGGATCACTAAAGCCCCGATGTACATCAGCCACATCACCCAATTGAATCGTTCGTCCATTCACCAATAAGGGCATCTGACGCAGTTCATCAATGTTTTGTAAATTGCCGCTGACACGCACCTGAATACGGTCTGAATTGGTTTCAAAAAAGCCGGCACTGGCAACCGTATTTTGCTGCTGCAAGGCTTGTTGAATCGCCGTCACGGGTATGCCCATTTGCGTGGCTTTGGTGTTGGAAATTTCAATCCAAACTTTTTGATCTTGTAGACCAATTAAATCCACTTTCGCAACGTCTTTGACTCGTTGTAACTGGAGCTGTAAACGGTCGGCATATTCCTTCATGGTGGCATAGTCAAAGTCTTTACCGGTG
This sequence comes from Acinetobacter sp. YH12086, assembly GCF_013419345.1. Classification (NCBI taxonomy): domain Bacteria; kingdom Pseudomonadati; phylum Pseudomonadota; class Gammaproteobacteria; order Moraxellales; family Moraxellaceae; genus Acinetobacter; species Acinetobacter sp. YH12086. The sequence goes on along the minus strand of NZ_VPAF01000011.1, from coordinate 27,322 downwards.
AGCACATAGATATTGCCAAAGGTGTCACCAAACTCATCATTAAAGAAAGGACCTTGCACCCCAGCTGGTAATTGATAGCGAATATCATTGACCTTTTTACGCACGGTGTACCAAACATCAGGGACTTGCTGCGAACGTAAACTGTCCTTGGCCACAAAGGTCACCATGGATTCACCCGGACGTGAATACGCCATGATGCGTTCATACTGCCCCGTAGTCATCAGTTCTTTTTCAATTCGATCGGTGACCTGTAGCGAAACTTCTTTGGCTGTTGCACCAGGCCAATAGGTTTGAATCACCATGACTTTAAAGGTAAATGGCGGGTCTTCACTCTGCGACAATTTGGAATAGGAAAATATCCCAACGATGCCCAGCAGAATCATAAAATAAAGGATTAAACCTTTATTTTTCAGTGCCCACTCAGACAAGTTAAAATGCATTATTTAACTCCTGTCTGAATGTTTACCGCACGATTTTCACGATCAACGGGTTGTATTTTTTGTTTTTCGCGGAGCAAATGCACGCCGCCAACCACAACAAAATCCCCTGCTTGCAGACCACTAAGTACGGGCACGCTGTCACGTCCGTATTCGCCTAAACTTACTGGAACTTTACGTACCGTATTATCTGCATTGACCACCATCACATACGCCTGCTGACCACTCGCAGACACACTCGATAACGGCACATGCAAAACATTCTGCTGTGCTTTGGTTAAAAATACCCGTGCACTTTGCCCCAGTTGAATGGCACTATTGCCTTCACGCAATGCCACTTTGACACTATATGTACGAGACTGATCGGCTGCAGGACTAATTTCACGCACATAGCCTGCAAATTTTTCCTGTGGTTTCGACCACAAAGTGACCCATGCATCCTGCCCTGTTTTAATTTCAGTAACCGCTTGTTCAGGCACACCAATGACCACTTCACGTTCACCTGCAATCGCCAATTGAAATGCCGGTTGTCCTGCTGCAATCACTTGACCAATCTCAATATTACGCTCAGTAATGACCCCATTTTTATTGGCAATTAATTGGTTATAACCGGTCTGATTACGACTCACATCATAATTTGATTGGGCTTGCTTTAAGTTCGACTGTGCTGCTTTATATTGGTTTTCCACTGCATCATACTGCGAACGACTCACGGCATTGACTGGCAATAATTGCTTAAAGCGTTTTAGTTCATCTTCAGCAATTTGTACAGCGGAACGCGCACTTTCAAGCTGCGCTTGTGCTGCATTCAGTTGCAACTGTGCATCTTTGACATCTAATTTTGCCAAGACTTGCCCGACTCGGACTTGGTCTCCAACATCGACATAGCGCTCAGTGATTTGGCCGCCAACCCGAAACGCCAAAGCCGTTTGCTGGCGTGCTTGTACATCACCCGCATAACTTTTTTGTTCAAAATGTGTGGCGCCCGGCTGAGTCACCATCACAAATGGCACTTCCTGTTCCGTTTGGGCTTTATCCTTGCTGCATCCCCATAAGGTCACACTACAAACGATAATCATGCTGACAACTGTGGTCTTAATCGTACTCATGAAGTTCGCTCTTAATAAAAAGTCTTTTTTAGGGCAGAATATTATTCAATTAATTTGGTTATTTTTTAATTAATAAACCATGCGGTACATTAATTAGATTAATTATCCGAAATCAATGACCTTTTCGCCTTTTTTGGAATTTTTTCAGCAAATGAATGTCGGCCGCCCGAAAGACTTAGAAAAACGACAACGGATTTTAGAGTCTGCAAAACAATTATTTTTAGAAATGGGCTATCACGGTTGCAGCATGAATCAGATTGCGCAACATGCAGGGGTCACCAAACTGACGGTCTATAATCATTTTCAGGACAAAGCCACCTTATTTACCAGTGCAATTGAAGATACCTGTGAATATATTTTAAATACTCGCCCGCGACATCTGCACAGCGAAAGTCATTTTATGCAGGCTTTCGTTGAAATTTGTGAGTTGGGGCTGAACATCATGAATTTGCCAGAAGCCATTAAACTGGATTTATTACTTTTGGAGTTGGCTGCCGAACACAGTCCCTTGGTCGACCAGTTTTTCCGTGCCTCACATTTGAAAATGCGCCAAGTCTGGGAGAATTTCTTTCAAGACGCAGCGGCTTTAAATTTCATTCAGCAGGATAATCCTGCCCGACAAACTGAACTGATTGTGTCTCTACTGATGGGACTACGCCATCAAGAAGTCTTATTGGGCATGCGCCCAGTACCTGAAGCAGCAGAGCGACAGGCCATTATTCACTCTGCCATCGACATCTTTATGTTGAAATATCAACTCGGCACGCAGAGCTAAGCATTTTCTGAAATATTTCAACGCTAAACTGAAACAAATGGCATAGCTATTGCTCATTTACCTAGAAAAGTCATCCGACTTTTGTCTGTACCCCCTTTTGCCACGGCACTTTCGGGGTATAGTCGAGACAGGAATACGCGGAGAAATAACAAATGATTCAACAAATTGATGCTCCATTACGTGAAGACGTGCGCTTACTGGGCAATTTATTGGGTGAAACCCTAAAACAGCATGCAGGACAAGATTTGTTTAATCAGGTAGAGCAAATTCGTGCTTTGTCTAAAGGCGCGCGCGATGGACAAGTTGAAGCTGAAAAACAGTTAGAACAATTATTTTTAAATTTAAAAGATGAAGAAATTCTGCCACTGACCCGTGCATTTACGCACTTTCTCAACTTTGCCAATATTGCCGAACAGTACAATGTGGTGCGCAGCCGTCGCCAAAGTGAGTTTGATGAGCAAGCACCTTCACCGAATCCACTCGATCATTTATTTGAAAAATTTAAAAGCAATAACATCAGTTCGGACCAACTGTTCCAACAAATTTGTGAATTAAAAATTGAATTGGTACTGACTGCACATCCAACCGAAGTCAGCCGCCGTACCTTGATCCAAAAATATGATGGTATTAATGATTGCCTGTTTAAAATGGATCAACAAAAACTTACGCCACGCGAACGCAAAGCCGTACTGGATGATTTAAAACAACTGATTTGCTCGGCATGGCAAACGGATGAAATTCGTCAACATCGCCCGACGCCTGTCGACGAAGCCAAATGGGGCTTCACGACCATTGAACAGACCTTGTGGAATGCTGTACCCAAATTCATGCGTGAATTGGATGGCATGGTTCAAGATCATTGTGGCAAGACCTTGCCTTTAAATGTTGCCCCTGTGCGCTTTGCGTCATGGATGGGCGGTGACCGTGATGGTAACCCAAACGTCACCCATAATATTACTCAAGAAGTGCTGTGGCTTTCACGTTGGAAAGCTGCCGACTTGTATTTACGCGATATCGAAGACCTGCGCTGGGAACTTTCGATTCAAGAATGCAGTAAAGAACTCAGTGATGCTTTGGGCCATTTCCACCCTGAACCCTATCGTGAATACCTGCGTGATGCACGTGAACGCCTCAAAGCCACTCGTCACTGGTTAGCACTAAAACTCCGTGGCGAAGATGCTGATGACAGTCAAGTCATTAAAAGCCGACATGAGCTGCTCGATCCACTGTTGGTTTGCTACCGTTCACTGATTGACAGCGGTTTACCTGAAATTGCCAATGGTCAGTTACTCGACTTTATTCATCGGGTGAATTGTTTCGGTATCGAATTACTCAAACTCGATATTCGTCAGGAATCCACGCGTCATCGCCAAGCGATTTCTGCCATTACTGAATATTTAGGTTTAGGCAATTTTGAAACATGGACGGAGCAAGCCCGTCAAAACTTCTTGATTCAGGAACTCCAAAGCAAACGTCCATTGCTACCGAAGTTTTTAAATGAGCCAAAACAAAGCCTGATTGAACATCCAGATGTACAAGAAGTCTTTGCGACCATGCGCACTTTGGCAGAACAGCCACCTGAAAGTTTAGGGGCTTATATTATTTCCATGGCCGAACATCCGAGTGATGTCTTGGCTGTATTGTTACTGCAAAAAGAAGCCGGCATCAAACAAGCGCTACGCGTCGTGCCACTGTTTGAAACTTTAAAAGATTTGGATGGTGCCGCCCGTACTATGAATACCCTATTCAATATGCATTGGTATAAGCAGCATATTCAGGGTAAACACGAGGTGATGATTGGCTATTCAGACTCAGCCAAAGATGCGGGCTTTATGTCGGCAAACTGGGCGCAGTATCGTGCACAGGAAGAATTAACCGCAGTTGCGAAAAAGCATGATGTACAACTGACATTATTCCATGGCCGTGGCGGTTCAATCAGCCGTGGTGGTGCGCCGACACAGCAAGCCCTATTTTCACAGCCGCCGGGTTCGATTTCAGGTGCAATCCGTGTCACAGAACAAGGGGAAATGATTCGCTTCAAGTTTGGATTAGAAGGCATTGCCTTACAAAACTTAGAAATTTACACCGCAGCGACCTTAGAAGCGACCTTATTACCACCGCCTGAACCGAAACAGGAATGGCGTCAGCTCATGCACAGCATGACGGATCTGTCGGTACAGGTGTATCGTCAAACCGTTCGTGAAAATCCGCATTTTGTAAAATACCTACGAACTGTAACGCCAGAACTGGAACTACAAATGTTACCGCTCGGCTCACGCCCAGCCAAACGTAAAGTTAGCGGTGGGATTGAGTCTTTACGTGCGATTCCTTGGGTGTTCGCATGGACGCAAATCCGTTTAATGCTACCTGCTTGGCTCGGTACAGGTGCTGCGATTAATCAGGTGATTGATCAGGGTCAAAAAGCAACCTTAGAAGAAATGCTACAACAGTGGCCTTATTTCCAAACGTTAATTGATATGTTGGAAATGGTCTTGTCTAAGGCTGATGGCCATGTGGCACTATATTATGAGTCTCATCTGACGGATGACGCAGACCTCAAACAGTTGGGCGAAGAGTTACGTCAGCGTCTACGTGATGCGGTACAAACACTATTAGCACTCAAAGGTGAATCGAAATTGCTTAGCAGTAACGATGTGCTTGACCAATCCATGAAGGTGCGTAAGCCTTATTTATTGCCACTTCATTTACTGCAAGCCGAGCTAATGAAACGCCGCCGTGCTTACCTTGCCGAGCGTCAGGCTGAAAATACCCCAGTTGACCATGCGTTGATGGTCAGCATCGCGGGTATTGCGGCAGGTTTGCGTAACACTGGCTAAATCTTCCAAGTTTTCAAAAAGCACACAGAACTGTGTGCTTTTTTTTTGACCAGTCATATTGGTTTTAATTTATTTTGGAATATATAAAATAAGAAAAATTTATGAAGTATTGACTCTTATCCTATTTGATTAATTGCATGATTTAATGCCTTTTTTACGCCCTTAAAACTTTTACCATTTGGTAAATTTACATGTAAAGTCATGTAATTAGTTTGAACAAAATATTTTTAAAAGAGATTAAATCTTCTAAAAAACAAGAGTATGATGTGCACAATTTATCTTTTGAGTGCTCATTTTATGTCCAATTGGTTTCCCAAATGGCGCCCGTACGAAGGCAATATTGATGCACGTCCTGTAGGTACAAATGAGTACCTACCTCCGGTGCAAAGTGTTGTATTGGGGATACAACATGCCTTTGCAATGTTTGGTGCAACTGTCCTTGCGCCATTTTTGATGGGCTTTGATGCCAACCTTGCGATTTTAATGTCGGGGATCTGTACCATCCTGTTCTTCTTTATGACAGGTGGTCGTGTACCAAGTTATTTAGGCTCTAGTTTTGCCTTTATTGGTGTGGTGATCGCGGCAACCGGTTATGCAGCATCAGGTACTGGCGCGCCAAATGCCAATATCGCGATGGCAGCAGGCGGGATTATGGCCTGCGGTATTTTATATGCCATTTTTGGTTTTATCGTGATGGCAACGGGTACCCGTTGGATTGAAAAACTTATGCCGCCTGTCGTTACAGGTGCAGTGGTGATGATCATTGGTCTCAACCTTGCCCCAGTGACCATTAAAGGGGTTGCCGGTAATAACTTTAATATGTGGATGGCTTTAGTAACCGTACTATGTATGGGTTCAATTGCTGTGTTCACCAAAGGTTTATTACAACGTCTATTACTCTTAGTTGGCCTTCTACTCGCTTACTTGGTGTATTACATCATTTCCAATGTCATGGGTCATGGCACACCAATCAACTTCGTTCCAGTACAAGATGCAGCTTGGTTTGGTGTTCCGCACTTCCATTCGCCTGTTTTTGATTTCAATGCCATGCTGATCATTGCACCGATTGCGTTGATTTTGGTTGCTGAAAACCTTGGCCACATCAAAGCTGTAGGTGCGATGACAGGTGAAAACCTCGATCCGCACATTGGTAAAGCCTTCGTTGCAGATGGTGTTGCAACCACACTATCAGGCGGTGTCGGCGGTCCGGGTATGACCACCTATGGCGAAAATATTGGTGTGATGGCAGTAACGCGTGTTTACTCGACCATCGTGTTTGTATTTGCAGGTGTATTCGCCATCTTCCTTGGTCTTTCTCCAAAGTTTGGTGCGATTATTCATACCATTCCGCAAGCCATTTTGACAGGTGCATCGATTGTTGTATTTGGTCTAATTACCATTGCAGGTGCGAAAATTTGGATTGAAAACAAAGTCGATTTCTCAAAAAATAAAAACCTGATGGTGGCAGCAGTCACGATTATTTTAGGTACAGGTGACTTTGCACTTCAATTCGGTAACTTCAACTTAGGCGGTATTGGTACTGCAACATTTGCAGCGCTGATTTTGAACTGGTTCTTTAGTTTGGGCGATAAATCAGAATAAGCCTCCAAAGCATTTAAAAAGAATACAATATTCATTTGAAAAGCGGCCGAAAGGTCGCTTTTTTTTATAGCTACACTTTCGGTAAGATAAGGCATTAGCCAAGGAATACACCCTATGCGACTGGATTTGTTCGACCTTCAATTGGTGCTGCACATTGTAGACAGCGGCAGTCTGACCAAAGGCGCTGCTCGTTCTGCCATCTCGCTACAAGCAGCCAGTGAACGGATTAAAAAACTCGAACAGCATTACCGCACAGCCCTGTTCACTCGCCAAGCCAAAGGGGTCAAACTGACTCTTGCCGGTCAAACCTTAGTTGTACATGCACAGCGCATCTTAGGTGAGGGGCAACAATTAGAACACGCGATGCTGCCCTTTGCCCATGGGCTAAGTTCCAATATGACCTTATGGTGTAATTCATCTGCACAAAGTGAATATTTGCCGGTCTTGCTGCCACGTTATTTACTGGAAAATCCCAATATACAAATTGAGCTGCATGAAGCAGAGTCTAAAGACATCATTGCAGCGATAGAGCAAGGTAATGCACAACTGGGCTTAATTTCAGGTTTCTTTAAATCTGCACAGTTACAAACACTTGAGTTTGCAAATGATCCTTTGGTACTGATTTGTCCTATAACTCATGAATTGGCCTCGATATCTAGCGTCAAACCCGCAGAGATTTTAAATTATCCCTTTGTCGGTTTGATGCAATATCATTCCTTACAACAATCGATCGAGGCTCAAGCCAAATTATTCGGCTGTGAAATTCAGTATCGGTTACGTTTGCCGAACTTTGCCGCGATCGCGCAAGTGGTGGCGAATGGTGTGGGCATTGCCATCATGCCAAAACGTGCGGCCCAACGATTACTCAGTTTGTATGCCTTTGCACAAGTTGAGCTCAGCGGTGAATGGGCCAATCGAAAACTGCTCCTTACCGCACGTAATTTTGATGATTTACCCTTAAATTATCAGCATTTCAGTCAGTTTCTACTGTCACAAAAATCTACTTTAGATGGCCAAGTCTAGGCTTTAAATCACGCCAAACTGGTGCAACATCATATAGCCACCGAGGGCAATCAACCCGATAAAAAACACCTTACGGAATTTTTGTTCTGGAATGCGGTAACGAATTTTTTTCCCTGCCCACATCCCAATGAGCGCTGGAATCAGTGCTATGGCTGACATGGCATAATCAATCGGGAGATCTTCCACTGGATTTTGCTGTAAGAACACTGCCAAACAAATGGTTGATGTGGTAAAGGCTAAACCGAGTGACTGTACGAGGTCATCACGTTTGAGCTGCAAACCTTGCAAATATGGCACCACAGGGATCACCACCACACCGGTCGCAACAGTCAGCGCTCCACCGAGATAACCGATCATTGGAGATAGCCATTTTTCATGTGGTGCAAAGTTCGGCAAGCTCTTGGCACAAAGCCCATACAGTCCGTATAGTGCCAACATGCCCCCCAGTAAAGCTTCACTTTTAAATTCACCATGTCCTAAAGTTGGAAAAATACTCCAAATTGAACCGACGATAATCCCAAGTAACAAGGACCAAAAGCGTTGAATTAGGCGCAGCACCTGCCCTTCGGCAAATAGTTGCCAAAAGTTGGTGACCATAGATGGAATAATCAATAACGTCGCTGCCTGAAATGGACTGATCACCATGGTGAGGAGGCCCATCGATACCGCAGGCAGGCCTAACCCAATCGTGCCTTTAATTAGACCTGCGATTGCAAAAACTGTGATGACGAACCAAATCATGGCGAAACTCGCAAAAGAATTGGCTCTATGCTATGCAATTCAGACACTTTGAAAAATCAGTGTTTTTGGAATAGAGCCTCAATAAAAAGTTGAGGCTAGGTTATAGCGTCTAAAGCAGATAGCGTAGATGGGCTAAACAAACTCTTTTGATTTCGAATAAGTTATAAGCGTATTGGTGGAATAGTGATATAAAAACCGTTCCAATATGCTGTTTACTAGAACGGTTTTTAATAAAATATTGATACTTATAGGAAAATTTCAAGAATTTCGCATAACGTGTATTATGTTAATTTTAGGAAAGCTTAATAAATCCGTGTTTAAAAATTAAACTAGAAAGATTTTGTATTACTATCAATTTAGAATTCCTCTCTTATAAATCTTATTTAATGACGCTATCTTTTTGTATTGATGAAGCTATTTTATCAATGGTAGTACGAACACGTATTGGTAAGAAATTTGATCTTTTCCATACAATTTGAATAGGATAGTTAGTACTTGAATAGTTAGTAAGTAGGTGTATTAATTGACCACTTTGTATATATTCTTGAATCAACCAGGAAGGTAACCAACCAATTCCTCCATGCATTAGTACATAATCTAATATGCTTTTTATGTCATCCATTTGAACTTTATTTTTTGGCAAATATTTCATAGTTTTATGATGAGAACTTTGAAATATCCACTTTTCAAGCTGCCCATTTTTCAAATATCCAATAGTCTGATGGTTATCTAAATCTTTGATGCTCTCAGGAACCTGGTATCTTTTTAAATATTCAGGTGTGGCACAGAGCCACATTGCATGCTCAGAAATCTTTTTAACCATTAATTGACTATTATCTTCTAAATTACCAATTCTTATCACTAGGTCATAATTATCTTCAATTAAATCAATATAACGATCATTAAAAGAAAGAACCATATTCAAATTTTGATGTTCATCTGCTAAGTCTCTTAATATCGGAACTATGAACTTTTGTCCAAATAATACAGGCATAGAGATACGTATCATTCCCTGAATATTTTGATTATTACTTTCAAATAATGTCTCAGCTATTAATAATTCTTGTACAGCCCGCTGGCTATGTTCATAGAAAATACTACCTTCTTCTGTGAGAGCTAAATGACGTGTATCTCTGTTAAAAAGTACTACTCCGAGCTGTACCTCAAGCTTTGAAATCATCTTACTGACAGCGGAACGAGTCAGATGTAATTTTTCTGATGCTTTAGTAAAACTTCCTTGTTCAACAACACTAATAAATGCCATCAAACTTTTCAGATCATTAACACGCATATTAGTTCCAATTGGGAATCAATGAGTTGATTTATTATCACTTTTGTATCCAATTTATCAATGATAATCTAATTAAAATTCATATTAGGAACCTTACTATGAACAGAATTTTAGTTATCAAATCTAGTTTTATGCAGGAAAAATCTCTAAGTAATCAGCTCATTAATAAATATTTATATAGACGTAAGCAAAGTGGTTATGTTGACCAAATAATTGAACATGATCTAGGAGCTATGAACTTACCAGTATTAAACTTAGAGATATTTAATGCCTTACGTGGAGAGGCGAATGAAAAACCTGAGGCAAAAGCAGCAGTAGCTCTCTCTGATCAATTTATTCAAGAGCTGAAAGATTGTGATCTATTATTGATTGCAGCACCAATGTATAACTTAAATGTACCAACCCAATTAAAAAACTGGTTCGACTTAATTGCACGAGCACGGGTAACTTTTCAATATACAGAAACCGCACCCGTAGGATTAATTAAAGGTGTTAAATCAATTATCTTTAGTTCACGTGGTGGTTTTCATCAAGATCTTCCAACAGATGCTGTTACGGCATATTTAATAGCAGTATTAGGATTAATTGGTATTGATAAGGTAGATTTTATATATGCTGAAGGCACTGATATTAAACCATTAGGGAAATCTAAAGCACTTGAATTAGCTTCACAGCAAATTGCTTTACAAACGAACGTAGGATTGTAAGTATATTCTTCCTTATGGAAATGAAATTATAATTTTCTATTGTTCTAAGGTTTCTATTTAACATAATAGAGCTTATACGAAATGAAAATGTTAGAACCCATTTAAAGTGTCTATATTCTCACCAATAAAAATGTCTAGTTTATGATGGTTTAACCATCATGGGCTGGATATAAAATATAGATGCTGATCACTATGTCTGATAAAGAGATTCAACGTCTTGCTGTACTGCAAGATGTTCGAGATCATCGTATTACCCAAGTCCGTGCTTCTGAAATCCTCAATCTTTCTCCCCCCCAAATTACCCTATTATTACAGAAGCTAAAGCAAGACGGTGTTTCACGCCTGACACATGCCAGTCGTGGTCAACCTGGCCATCGTCGCCATGATGAAGCCGTAAAGTCTGAATGCCTTTCCATTATTTCTGAACATCTGCTGGGCTTTGGCCCAACCTTGGCTCATGAGAAGCTGATGAGCATGTTTGGTCTGAATATTCCTGTGGAAACGGTTCGTCGCTGGATGACTGCCAATGAGCTCTGGATTCCGCGCTCCAAGCGTCTGAAACGGCCATATCAGCCTCGATATAACCGGGATTGCTTCGGTGAGTTGATCCAGATTGATGGTTCATATCATGACTGGTTTGAAGGACGAGCCGCCAAATGCTGCTTGCTGGTTTATATCGATGATGCCACTGGAAAGCTGTTGCATCTGCGCTTTTGTGAGGCTGAAACAACCTTTGATTATATGCTTTCAACCCGAGCCTACATTGAGCAATACGGCAAGCCGTTGGCCTTTTATAGCGATAAACACTCGGTATTCCGAGTCAATCAGAAATCCTGCCAAGACAGCAAGATCACGCAATTTGGGCGGATCCTCAACGAGTTAAACATTGATATTATCTTTGCCAACTCACCGCAGGCCAAAGGTCGTGTGGAACGTGCCAACAGGACACTTCAGGATCGTCTGATCAAGGAGATGCGTCTGGAAGGCATCAGTTCGATTGCCGAAGCCAATGCCTGGCTACCCTGCTTCATTGAGCAGTTCAATCAGAAGTTTGTCAAGTGTGCGAGAAATTCCAAGAACTTACATCGCCCTTTAACAGAGTTTGATGCTGAACTGGAGGATATTTTCACCTGGCAAGAAGCGCGTAAGGTCACGAAGAACCTGACCATCACGTATGACAAGTGTATTTATATACTTGAGCCAACAGCACTGAATCATAAGCTTGTTGGGCAATACATTTCATTTCTGGAGTATCCGGATGGCACTGTAGCGATCATGCATGAAGGACGGAAGATCAACTATAGCGCCTTCAATAAACTGGCTGGACTACAGCAAAATGCAGTTGTTGAGAATAAAAGATTAGGCTCGGTTCTAGCCCATATCCAGCAGCAACATGAAGATTTGGAGAAACAGAATAAACGTTCCCGTCTCAAGAAAAGTATGCCGAGTCGTAAAGCTCAGAAAGCCATCATTGAACAAAGAAATTTAAATCCTGTGCTTGACTCTTGTAGTTAAAAACAGGACATTTTAAATGGTTTATCGCATAGACATTTTAATTGGGGAATAACATAAATCCGTCCCAACTATGGGCGGATTTCTTTCAACTCACGTTGAATAAAATGCTGAATCATATCGCGGTATAAACGTTCCACAATATCTGCATTTACACCGTGCTCTGTGGCTTGTAGACGAATTTTACTTATTACCGCTTCGACACGCTCTGGTGATTGAACATCCTGTACTGAACGCTTAAAACGCACCGCTTGATCGACATAAAACTGACGTGCAGCAATGAGCTCAATAATCCCCTGATCAATCACATCAATCTGTGCGCGGGCTTGCTCTAATGACTCAACTTTTTCTTTCTTCATCTTCTCTGGCTTCACTTTCAGCGGTGTTTTCACTTTTATACTTCTCTTCTAACACATTACTGAAAATACTTTCAATCATCCATACGCGGTATAAGCTATTAAATACATAGCTTTGACCTGCAATACGTAATTCTAAAACAGGAAAATCAGGCTGTGACTTCATTTCACAGTGCATATCATTTTCTTTTAATTTTTCAGCAATATCGTTAGTAGTCAGTTCAGAAATCTCTAACTCATACTGTAAAGCCTGAAAATGTGCTTTAAAGGATAAATCACGCCCTTTGGTCCATACGGCTTCCAAAATGCGATGCATCACATCGACACGTTGCTCTTCAGGCGCACTGTAGTAAAGCTGTGACATAGCTAAAGTCGCAGCTTCTGTAGGTCGGCAAAATGGCGTGAACTTAACTTCCGTCCGTTTAGACAGACGAGTTGCCAAACTCCAGTCAAACAGATCACGACCGTGATACGACAATGGATACACATTCAGCTGAATATTATAATAGTCCGCCAATTCCTCACGAATATAAGCCAACAGTAACCATGAAATCGGATCTTCCATCGCGATGTAGAGATCAAGCTCAGGATCGAGTCCCTGAATTTCATTCAACTCTTCTGCATCACTGATCAGGTGCTCACGCCATTCAATATGATTGATCATAAAGATCGGGTTATCTGTCAGGAGTTTTTGTTGTTTTAAACGGCGCGTTAAACGAAGTAAATCATCTACAGCATGGTACTTACGTTCGCCAAATTCAAAATAACCCGTCAAAATTGGTAAGTCAGAAAAGATCCGTTCTGGAAAATCTTGCGCTTTATGATGACGGCTGGCCATCGCGTACAGTGTTCTCAGCTTGCCATACTGTTTTTGCCACAGCATGTGGAACACATCTTCAAGTAAATAGAGAAAGTCTTGGCCGCGTAATGGCGTATTTTTTAGAATAATTTCGGCTTGTTCTAAAGCTTCAGCGGTCGGTTGTTCAGGTGTTTCATGAAAACTAAAACGATGCTGCCGCGCTAAAATTTGGGCATCATTCAGACAATATTGTTGCCATTCTATCGAGGACATTTGATTAGGAGGTTCTGCACTCTGACGACAAATAATCACTTTTAGTGGTTTAATTTCATCACTGAGAATTTCTTCTAATTGAGGCAGCTGCTGCGCAGCCAAATAGCTATAGACATCATCCAGTCGAAGATAAACACTCAGACCTTGTTCCGTGGGTAACACCGCTTGTCGGGTCGGTTTCTGATAAAACCAACTCGATCGGATTGGATCGAACCAACGGCGTAACAGTGACATGCGTTTTTTGCCTCAAAATGATGGATTGTGCCGAACCTGCCAGCACATGCTTAAAATTCAACTTCTATTATGAAGCTGTTTTAAATGAGATATAAGCCTTGTGCAAAACTTATATCAAGTCAGGGCTGAATGTTCAATGTTTAACAATGGATTAGACGTCTAGATTTAGGTCAGTCACCGCACCTTTTTCCGCACCAGAGGTCAACTTGGCAAATTTAGCCAATGCGCCGTGGGTATAGTTTGGTTTCGGTTTGACCCAGGCCGCACGACGTGCAGAAATTTCATCCTCTGCCACATGCCAAGTCATTTCACGCGTTTCAGCGTTAATTGATATTTTATCGCCGTTTTTGACCAAGCCAATTGGGCCGCCTTCATAGGCTTCTGGTGTCACATGCCCGATCACAAAACCATGGCTGCCGCCCGAGAAACGCCCATCAGTCAACAGTGCAACAGATTGGCCTAGACCTTTACCAATAATCGCTGAAGTCGGTTTTAACATTTCCGGCATACCCGGCCCGCCTTTCGGCCCAACACCGCGGATCACCACTACTTCACCTTCTCGTACTTCGCCATCTAAAATACCGCGCATGGCACCCTGCTCACCCTCAAATACCCGCGCAGGCCCCTCAAAATACAGCCCTTCTTTACCGGTAATTTTAGCCACAGCACCTGTCGGTGATAAATTGCCTTTGAGCACTACTAAGTGCGAATCCTTTTTGATCGGTGCATCAAACGGCAGAATAATTTGTTGACCTGCAGGATAGTCTGCTACCTCCGCTAAGTTTTCCGCCAAAGTTTTGCCCGTAACGGTTAAGCAAGAACCATCGAGCATACCTGCATCCAGCATGCGCTTCATCAGCGGCTGAATACCACCAATGGCGATCAGTTCCGACATTAAATATTTACCCGATGGCCGCACATCGGCCACCACAGGAATATCTTTACCGATGCGCACAAAATCATCCAAAGACAGTTCCACGCCTGCGGTATGCGCCATGGCAATCAAATGCAGCACGCCATTGGTTGACCCACCTAAGGCAATTAGCACTTTAATCGAGTTTTCAAAAGCAGCTTTGGTCATAATGTCGCGCGGCTTAATATCGAGACGCAGTAGATTCATCACCGCCTCACCTGCACGCTGGCAATCGGCAATTTTATCCGCGGATACCGCTTCCTGTGCTGAAGACCCCGGCAAGCTCATGCCCAGTGCTTCAATCGCTGAAGCCATTGAATTGGCCGTGTACATACCACCGCATGAACCCGGCCCCGGCAGCGCGACTTCTTCAATCTGCTTCACTTGAATTTCATTGATTTCGCCTTTGGCATGCTGACCCACTGCTTCAAATACCGAGATCATATCGGTATGACCTGCTCCGGGTTTAATGGTGCCACCATAAATAAACAGACCCGGACGGTTTAAACGCGCCAAGCCCATGATGCAACCCGGCATGTTCTTGTCACAGCCGCCTATGGCAATTACGCCATCATAGGCCTGACAGCCCACCACAGCTTCAATAGAGTCGGCAATGATTTCCCGCGACAGCAGTGAATACTTCATACCTTCAGTACCATTGGAAATGCCGTCAGAAATCGTAATGGTATTGAAAATAATGCCTTTCCCGCCTGCAGCATTGACCCCGTTCTCAGCTTCACGCGCCAATCCATCAATATGCATATTACACGGCGTGACATTGGCCCAAGTCGAGGCGATGCCTATAAATGGGCGCTTAAAGTCAGCATCTTGGAAGCCCGTGGCACGCATCATGGAACGTGCAGGCGCATTTTCTATGCCGTCATAAACAGGTGCAGAATGTTCGCGGATATTATTTTTACTCATTGTTGTTCCTTGGCGATGGCTGATTTTGGCTTCAGCTTTGGCGGGTTCTTTTAAATTTATTGTATAGAAAGCGCTCGGCATGTAAAAGAAATTACATCTCAACAAAAGAGATTTTTAGCGCATGCAATACCATTCAATCACATGACAAAGCGACATGGATGTCGCTGTTTTCCTGTATGGCAGGGATGCAATATCAGGAGAACAAAAGATTTTTGTTACTTTTGATCTTTCAAAAGTAAGGGATTGCCTACACTAAGCCATATAAATTATAGCTACTATTCGAGGCTGTCTTTTTAGAATTTTAATGACATCCACTAATTATTAAATTTTATTTAGTTGCTTCAAGAAACATTATTTTCAATCAGATTAAGAAATCTATAACTTAGAATTATTGTCCCATTATTTCATTTAAAAGCTGATTACAGCGGAGTCTTACCTCTATAAAAGCTAATTTTCGGAGCTCGTATGTTACTTTTGTTTCGGCAAAAGCAACCAAAACCATTTGTCATCCGCAAAACTCGGCAACTGTTTGCAACTAAAAAAATGATCGCAGAAACATTCACTTTTAAATTACCGTTTGCCTCAGACAGTTGCGGATGACATTTCCTCGTATCCAATGCAAGTTATGTGGATGTAAATTAAAAAAGCACCCCATGTGGAGTGCTTTTTTATTTGGAGATCTAAAATTTAGATTTCACGTACTGCGCCTTTCGCCGCACTCGTGGTATGCATTGCATACGCTTTCAATGCTTTCGAAATTTTGCGTGGACGCTCTTCAACTGGATGCCAACCTTTGGCTTCTTGCGCTGCACGGCGAGCCGCCATCGTAGCGTCATCAACAGCTAAGTTGATGGTACGGTTTGGAATATCGATTTCGATTAAATCACCATCTTCCACCAAACCAATTGCACCGCCTTCTGCTGCTTCTGGAGATACGTGACCAATTGAAAGGCCTGATGAACCGCCAGAGAAACGACCGTCAGTCAATAACGCACATTCTTTGCCTAGACCTTTCGATTTCAGGTAGCTGGTTGGGTACAACATTTCTTGCATACCCGGACCACCACGTGGGCCTTCATAGCGAATCACAACCACATCACCGGCTTTGATTTCATTACCCAAGATCGCCTCTACTGCTGAATCTTGGCTTTCAAACACACGTGCAGTACCGTTGAATTTCAAGATTGAATCATCTACACCCGCAGTTTTTACGATACAACCATCGAGCGCAATGTTGCCATAAAGCACAGCTAAGCCACCGTCTTTCGAGAACGCATGTTCAGCATTACGGATCACGCCATTTTCACGGTCACCATCTAGTCGTTGGTAATATCGATCTTGTGAGAATGCAGTTTGCGTTGGTACACCGCCCGGCGCTGAACGGAAGAATTGGTAAACGTCTTCATTTTCAGTACGGATAATGTCCCATTTATCTAAAGCATCTTTTAAGCTTGCTTCGTGAACAGTACCCACAGATGTGTCCAATAAGCCTGCACGGTCTAATTCACCGAGAATGGACATGATACCGCCAGCACGGTGTACATCTTCCATATGTACGTCGTTTTTCGCAGGTGCAACTTTACAGAGTACAGGCACTTTACGAGATAAACGGTCAATGTCGTCCATCGTGAAATCAACGCCAGCTTCATTGGCTGCAGCCAACAAGTGTAGAACGGTATTGGTTGAACCACCCATCGCGATGTCTAAAGTCATTGCATTTTCATACGAGGCTTTGGTCACCATTTCACGTGGCAATACGCTGTAATCATCTTGTTCATAATGACGTTTAGCCAATTCAACAATTAAAGAGCCTGCGCGTTCGAATAATTTTTTACGGTTTGCATGTGTTGCCAGTGTAGAACCGTTACCCGGTAAAGACAGACCCAATGCTTCTGTTAAGCAGTTCATTGAGTTTGCGGTGAACATACCTGAGCATGAACCGCAAGTTGGGCATGCAGAACGTTCGTATTCAGCAACTTCTTCATCGGTATAGTTGTCATCTGCAGCTACAATCATGGCATCAATCAAGTCGATCGCTTTGTCATTGCCACGAATTTTGACTTTACCCGCTTCCATTGGGCCGCCAGACACAAACACCACTGGAATGTTCAAGCGCATTGCCGCCATCAACATCCCTGGGGTAATTTTGTCACAGTTGGAAATACATACCATGGCATCGGCACAGTGCGCGCTTACCATGTATTCCACAGAGTCTGCAATTAAGTCTCGTGAAGGTAATGAATACAGCATCCCGTCATGGCCCATCGCAATACCGTCATCGACTGCGATAGTATTGAACTCTTTGGCTACACCGCCTGCTTGCTCAATTTGACGCGCCACGAGTTGACCAAGGTCTTTAAGATGAACGTGACCCGGTACAAATTGAGTAAATGAGTTCACGACGGCAATAATTGGTTTACCGAAGTCTTCATCTTTCATACCAGTTGCGCGCCATAAGCCGCGCGCACCCGCCATATTTCTTCCGTGTGTCGATGTTTTTGAACGATAGTCAGGCATTTTATATTTCCAACAAAGTTTGAGCTTGAAATGAATCCTACAGATTCACTCTGGCTAAATCATACTGACAATGATGTAAAATCAGTCGAATTTTAAACCTATCATACACCAAGCCATTGTTTTTAAAGATGGCTTTTTAAGCTGAGATTTGGGCAGATGGGTCTATCAATAAAAACGAGTGATTTGACGACAAAAATCTTTTAACTGAAATCTACTATACCGTCATCAATGGCTGCACAATACAAAACTTTCATGAATAATTTTTAAATTTTATATAAATATAATTTATTTAAAAATTGCAAATTTGCGATTTTGGGTTATGAAATCATTGAGCTTGGACAGCTTCAAAGTTGCAAAAATCAATTTCTAATGTTCTAAATTACGCATTAATCATTTGCTATAATCCACATATTCAACACAGATTCGGTTCATTCATTTTGAAAATCATCTTTGCCGGTACGCCAGAATTTGCCGCAACAGCACTAGCTGCATTGCTCAACACACAACATGAAATTGTTGCGGTATACACTCAACCTGACCGCAAAGCTGGACGTGGACAAAAACTCACAGCTTCTGCCGTAAAGCAATTGGCTTTAAAGCACCATATTCCTGTTTACCAACCCCTTCATTTCAAATCATCGACTGAAGAAGGTTTAGCCGCACAAGCTGAATTAGCCGCTTTAAATGCCGATGTTATGGTGGTTGCAGCCTATGGTTTGATCTTGCCGCAAGTCGTGCTAGATACCCCGAAATATGGTTGTCTGAATATTCATGGTTCATTGCTGCCACGTTGGCGCGGTGCAGCACCGATTCAACGTGCCATCGCAACAGGTGATATTGAAACAGGTGTCACCATTATGAAAATGGCAGCCGGACTCGATACTGGCGACATGATGTATAAAACCATCTGCCCGATTGAAGCAACGGATACCTCTGCAACTTTGCATGACAAACTTGCAGAGCAAGGTGCAACTGCAATTGCTGCCGTTTTAGACACTGAACAAACATTGCAGCAATATTTAGACAGCCGTGAAGTCCAAGACGAAGCATTAACAGTTTATGCACATAAGCTTTCAAAAGCCGAAGCAAAAATTGATTGGTCCATCGATGCCGTACAAATCGATCGTAATATTCGCGCCTTTAATCCGTGGCCGGTAGCATTTATTCAGTTAGATGAACAAAACAACTTACGTGTTTGGCATTCTGAACTTTCTGCTGTGTCTGCACCGAACGCTCAAGCAGGTGAAATCATCGCTATCGATAAAAAAGGCATACACGTTGCCTGTGCCAATGGCAGCGTGATTATTTTGACCTCTTTACAATGGCCAGGCGCTAAACCACTCAACCCTGTACAAATTTTACAAACCCAAAAATTGACTATTGGACAAATTTTATAATGAAGCAATCTCCCAACGCCTCGACCCGAGACCTTAATTTACGTGCTCAGGTAGTGAAGACGTTATTGGCTGTCCAAAATGGTCAATCGCTGCAATCTGTCCTCGCGCAGCAAATGAATATCGTGTCAGATAAAGACCGTGCGTTATTCCATGAATTGGTGCTTGGTTGTTTACGTCAATGGTACGCATTGAAACAACTGACTTTACCGCTTCTGTCTAAACCGGTAGATAACCAAGTGGTTGAAACCTGTTTATACCTTGGTTTATACCAATTGTTGTGTACCCGTGTCGCAGCTCATGCTGCAATTTCTGAAACGGTGGAAGCTGCAAAACAATTGGGTATGGGAAGTCTAAGTGGCTTAATCAACGCAATTTTGCGCCGTGCAACACGTGAAACAGAACAGTTCTACGATGTACTTGAACAAGCCACAAATCTACCAAGTTGGTTATCTAAACGTTTGAAAAAAGACTGGGGCGAACAATTTGATGAACTTAGTTATGAGCTTAAGCAAATTGCACCACTGACTTTACGTGTTAATACACGCCAAGTCAGCCGTGACGAATACCTCGATATTTTGCAAGATGAAGGCATCGATGCACATCGCTGTGAACTCTCTAATGTCGGTATTGTGATGGACGAAAGCCTGCATATTCCAAGCTTACCGGGCTTTGAAGCAGGTGGTTTCTCGGTACAAGATGAACATGCTCAACTGTGTGCAACACTATTACCAAATCTCGATGGTAAATTTGTGATTGATGCTTGTGCTGCGCCGGGTGGTAAAACCGCACATATTTTAGAGACTTTCCAACCGAAGAAACTCATTGCACTGGATCAAGATGAAAAGCGTCTAAAACGTGTGGTTGAAAACCTTGATCGTTTGGATCTCGATGGTAAACATGTTGAAATTCAGACTGCCGATGCCATCACCTATACTGCTCCTGAACTTGCTGATTGTATCGTGCTCGATGCCCCATGTACTGCTGTCGGTGTAATGCGTCGTCATCCTGATATACGTTTACTACGTCAATCGGGCGACATTGCAAAAACTGTAGTGTTACAAAAACAAATTTTGGAAAACATGTGGAAGCAGCTTAAAGTCGGCGGCACGCTGCTTTATATCACATGCTCGATTTTAAAAGCTGAAAATGAACAGCAAATGGTTGAGTTCTTTGCCAATCATGCCGATGCCCAAGAAATTAAAATTGAAGCGGATTGGGGTGTTGAACAAATCCATGGTCGTCAATTGTTCCCGAAAGTGGGTTATGGCGATGGCTTCTTCTACTGCCGCATTCAAAAAACAGCTTAATCTACAATAGAATTTGCTTTTTAGTACCACATAAAAAAGGAACCCGAGGGTTCCTTTTTTATCAACGATGAAGCTTAATCTTCTTCATCTGGATGTTTTGCTAAATGGATCGACGCTAAGATCAAACCGCCCCAAAGCAAAACAATTGAAATGATCATCATGATTAATGCAGATGTATTCATGTTATTTCTCCTCAGGGTTTTTGTCTTTCATGCAACTAAATACAATGGCACCAAGCACAAAGATCGCAATGACTAAACCGGCTACAGGCAATAACACGTCAACTGGATAACCACCATAGCCTTTAGATGCAACGTCTTTAATGGTTAAGCCTAAAGCTACTAATAATGAAAGCGGAGTAACAACCGTTAATAAGAAGTTCCAACCAAAGCCCAATTTGATACTTGAATATTGATTCACATGATCACGTAATTGCGCAAGCAATGGACGACGGAACCAAGACACCAAGATAATCGAGAACAAACCACCCGCTACGATACCAATGTTATTGGCGAAGTAGTCAATGATGTCAACGAAAGTAATCGCACTGTGGGTTGAGAAAATTAAGGTCGATACAATGGCAGAACCACCCGCAACAATCGTTACAGCTTTTTTACGTGACCAGCCGAATTTATCTTGGAACGACGCAATTGGCACTTCCAAAATACTCACCATTGACGTGATACCCGCAACAGCAAGTGATGAGAAGAACAAGAAACCAAATAAATCACCGCCCGTACCCAAGCTCGAAATGATTTTCGGGAAAGCAATAAACGCAAGACCAATACCGCCTGAAACCACTTCATTTACAGGTACGCCCGCACTATGCGCCATAAAGCCCAATGCCGCAAAAATACCAATACCCGCTAAAATTTCAAATGATGAGTTGGCTAATGCAACGACTACACCTGAACCGGTCAAGTTGGTTTTTGCTTTTAAGTAAGACGCATAGGTCAACATGATCCCGAAACCAATCGATAACGAGAAGAAGATATGACCAAAGGCTGCTAACCATACTTTATAGTCAGTCATCGCTTCCCAGTTTGGTGTAAAGAATGCATTTAGACCTTCTGTAGCCCCAGGTAAACGCACCGCTTGAATCACCAAAATCGAGAATAAAATCACCAACAATGGAATAAAGATTTTATTCGAAAGCTCAACACCCTTCTTCACACCACCATATAAGATGAACATAGTAATCGCCCAAACAATCACCAATCCAAAAAATAAGGTCGGTACAAAACCAAAGGCAATTCCATCGGCATTTTGCAAGTAGGTATTAAAGAAGAAGCCTTGCGTATCTTCACCCCATTTTTGACCAATTGAGTAGAAAATATAACTGCCGGCCCATGACAATACGCTGGCATAGTAGATTCCGATGATGAGTGTCACCATCACTTGCCACCAGCCTAATGCCTCACTGTTCATAAGTTTTTTATATGCAGTAGGCGGTGCTTTTCGGAATTTATGCCCCACTGCATAATCTAAGAATAATAAAGGCAAACCCGCTGCAAAAATTGCAATTAAATAGGGAATTAAAAATGCACCGCCACCATTTTCATATGCCACGTAAGGGAAACGCCAAATGTTTCCCAAACCTACAGCGGAACCAATAGCGGCAATGATAAATCCTGATCGTGCCGACCAGTTTTCACGATTATCTGACATAGAACACCTAAACCTCAGGCATCTTTAACTGCTGCTTGTTATGGTTATATCGCGAGCAAAAAAAGAACCATAAAAATAAAATTCTGGGTGTTTGATCTGGTGAGATACCTTGTGAGCGTCTATACCAAATTGCAAACAGAAAAATCACATGCGCATTTTGGTTAAAAACACCACAAATAACTTTCCCTTTGTATGAATTAACAATACTCACTTTTTTTAAGTTTTTCTGTAATTTCTACGGCAAATATTCCATTTTTATAATGTGTTTAGGCTTAAATGTTCATTTAATCAGCTTATTTTTCATACAATTTAAGTTATCAATAATATAACTTTTAGGAATATTTTATTTCCAATTAAATTTTTAAAGTTATTTCACTCGATAATGTCCGGTAATTTGATAGGCATGTAAAATATCTTCTTCCTGTGTGCCCTCTCCTATATTATGGATGATGAGCGGAACATCGCTACCTTTCATTTTACGATCTGAAACCACACCGATATGCACTAAACCACGCCCTAAGTCCCAAGTGACAATATCACCTGCCAAATACTGCTTATCTTTGGCTACATAGCCCTGACGTTGCATCCAGGTTTGAATATTGGGAACACGCCGATGATCAATATTTTTATCTGTTCCTTTTAAGCCCCATTTTTGTGGATACTGCTTAAAATTGGCTTTCATATCTTCATGAATGGCTTGTTGTAAATCAATCCCTTGCTGTCGCAATGCACGAATAATTACATCGGTACAAACACCCTTGATTAAAGGGACATCTCCCATCGGATAACGCAGTGCAGTATATGCAGGATCATAATATAAGGTTTTCCCAATTTGACTGCGTGCATCGGTCACCATTTGAGTGGCGTTAAAGGCAAAGACAGCCATATTCACGGTCATCAAACTGACCAATAATAAAATTCGTTTCATTTTTACTTATTCTCTTTAGATTTTTGAAATGATTCAAAAACTGGGCTTCGAACAGATCCATACTGAACCAAGCCCATGTTTAAACAGCTACAGTTTTATCGCCAATACGCGTTCTTCTTGCATATCTCGAATGGCAGACTGAATCCCTTCACGGCCTAAGCCAGAATCTTTTACGCCACCATATGGCATGTTATCGACACGGAAAGATGGAATGTCATTAATAATCACTCCACCGACATCTAAGTGATTCCACGCATACAGCATTTTATTCAAATTTTGCGTATAGATGCCCGCTTGTAAACCAAAACGGCTGCTATTAATTTTGGCGATGCCTTTTTCAAAATTTTTGTATTTCTCTAAAATCGCTACAGGGCCAAAGATTTCATCTTTATACACTTCTAGTGATTCATCGACATTTTCCAATAAAATTGGATCGAGCAAAGCCCCCTGATGTTCACCACGAACCAATGCTTTAGCACCTTTTTTTACTGCTTTATCGACCCATTTATGCACGCGTGTTGCTTCAGCTTCTTTAATCATTGGACCGACCATGGTACTTTCTAAATGAGGATCAGCGGCTTTAAGCTGCTTCATTCTCGCCACGAGTTTTTTCTTCACATCGGCATAGATATCGGCGTGCACCAAGATGCGTTGTACGCTGATACACACCTGCCCTGCATGGTTATACGCCCCACCGACTAAGCGTTCAATAAATGCCGCTGAAATTTCAGTATCAGGCTCAACCAATACCGCAGCATTACCACCAAGTTCCAAAGTCACTTTTTTACGTCCCGCACGCGCTTTCATATCCCAGCCGACAACATCGGAACCGGTAAAGCTGAGCAGTTTAAATCGGTCGTCTGTGACCAAGACATCTGCGTGTTCACGTGGACAAGGTAAAACTGAAAAAGCACCTTTAGGTAAATCCGTTTCTGCCAAAACTTCCGCAATTTTTAAAGCTGAAATAGGCGTCAAACTTGCAGGCTTCAAAACAAATGGACAGCCTGCGGCAATGGCAGGTGCAATTTTATGCGCAGTCAGATTGATCGGAAAATTAAACGGGCTGATCAACGATACAGGACCAATTGGCACATGTTTGACCATGCCTTGATAGCCAGATGCCGCTGCGGTAACCGCCAATGGGATCATGCGACCATCATCCATCTGTGTGACAGCATCGGCAGCAATTTGAAAGGTATTAATTAAACGTTCAACTTCAGCAGCTGCGGCTTTACGCGGTTTTCCACCTTCCGCAATTAAAATTTCAGTCAATTCTGCACGCATTTCATTAAAACGTTTAACACAGTGCAGTAAGATTTTTTGTTTTTGAAAAGGTTCCAATGCCGCCATTGCAGCGCTAGATTTAACCGCTGAATCAATGGCTTTTTCAATGGTTGCAGCATCTGCGAGTGCAACGCGTGCATATACGTCTTGGGTATATTTTTGATCCACTTCTAACCACTGATCGGTAGTCGCTGCTTTACCTGCAACATAGAGCGGATAGTCTTTTATATCTTGTACGGCTTTGGACATGACGATATTTCCATGATCTTGAGACATTATTGATAAATGTGAATAAATCTATGCCCTCTATCATGCGCTGACTGAACACAGAGTTCACTATATTTAAGTAACAAAATGAACCACAAGCCTCAAACTCAGCTACCTAATTGCCCTGAATACCATCCCTATTTTCAGATCTATGCTTGCACTGAAAAAATGATGATCGAGTCTCTATATAACAATGACATTAAATTAGAAAAGGTGTGTAAAATAAAAAAATCTCATTATTTATCAATTTTTTAATCAATCATTTAACCTAAATTCAATGATAAAATTATAAGTACAACATAAAAAAGCCCATCAAATGACGGGCTTTTTAAATCTATGATTTAGCTATACGAACGCTGTGTTTTCACTGAAGCCTTATTCACATTTTCTAAAGCGGCAACTTCTTCATCCGTTTGCGCTTTGCGAATAAAGAACACTGCAATTGCTGCGATGACTACTGGAATTCCCACAGCCATAAAATTAATTTGATGTGGCAGTTCTTGTGATAATAAATAGCCGATCAGAATCGGGCCAACAATCGCACCTGTACGCCCCACAGCAGATGCCCAACCAATACCTGTAGAACGAACAGACAGCGGATAATACTGTGCAACATAGCTATAGAGTAAGATTTGAGAACCAATTGCTGATGCACCTGCGACTGCAACCAACAGGTAGATCACAGGCTGTGGAGAATTAAAGCCGAGTAAAGATAATGCCACAGCACCTGCCAGACATAATGTAATGATCACCGGTTTTAAATGGAACTTATCCGCTAAGATACCTCCCCCAATCGTACCAATTACCGCACCAATGTTCATCGCCAATAGGAACGTCAAACTGCTACCTAATGAATAACCTGCGGCCATCATTAGTTTTGGTAACCAACTACCTAATGCATACAGGGTTAATAGACACATAAAGAAGCATAGCCAAAACAACATCGTACTTATGCCACGACCTTGCTTATACAATGCTCTAACAGACGCTCCACCCGGAACAGCAACTTCAGTCAGTTCAAGTTGAGTATTTGCAGTCACCGTTTGCTCTGGTGCAATGGTTTGAATCATCCTACGAGCTTCATCGTGACGATTCACCTTCACCAAAAATGTGAGCGATTCAGGTAAAAACTTCCAAGCAAACGGCAACAGTAACAGTGGGATACCCGCAATGAAGAACATGATTTGCCAGCCATAATCCGCAGTAAACCATGAACCAAATAAAGCGGCCATGATGCCACCCATTGCATAACCACTGAACATAGTGGTCACTAAAGTACTGCGTAGATGCTTAGGTGCATATTCAGACGTCAATGCCACAAGGTTCGGTAATACTCCACCAATGCCAAGTCCAGCAATAAAACGTAAAGCACCAAATTCAGTAGGATTTGATGCAAAACCGCCTAGAAATGTGAATGTACTGAATAAAAATACACAGATCATGATGACTTTCTTACGGCCAATCTTATCAGCCAAAGTACCAAACATCATGGCACCAAACATCATCCCTGCAAGTGCTGTACTCGCAAGCATGCCTGCCTGAACAGCTGTTAATCCCCAATCTTTCATCAATAAAGGCAGCGCAACACCATTGATCGCTAAGTCATAACCATCAAATAAAATAAGAATTAGACACCACATCATGATGCTGAAATGCGATTTTGTGAACTTAGCGTTATCGACAACGCTATTCACATTCATTGTGCTTGCAGACATTGAACCTCACCTCCAATTGTGAGTTTTATTTTTCGCTACAATGCCGTTTTTCAATGTAAATTGTCCAAAATTACAAAGGTATAGATCCATACCTTTCAGATATATCCATGTTGTTTGGGAATAAAATGTCATAAAAACTTAGATATTTTTGAAATATTTATACATAAAAAAGTCGATGGACTGCGGGTCTAGTTTTTATAATGATTAATTATCAATGTGTTATTAGAAGCTAAATCACAATCAGACGATAGATTATTTGATATGAAAATTGTCAGAATAAAACTCAAATTTTATAGAAAAAAATCGCAGTTCTACGATCTAAGTCGTAGATTTCTAAATCATAAGTCATCAGCCATCACTTAAGTCGATAATTAGACATTTAAACTGTTGTTTTAGCTGACTTACATTCAGGTTTTCCGACATTTTTAAGCTGAGAATTCCCTCAATTGATGATTTTTAAATGCGTTTATTGTCTAATAATTATCCATGTTTAGATAATTCAAGCCACAATCTATCAATATTTTTATCATCTCCCTGTTTTGTGCTTCTGCTTTTCTTCTTATTTACCTTTCCCTCACGCATAAAAAAACACCCCCTGACGTATCAGGGGGTGTTTCGAATAATGAGCTGGCGATGACTTACTCTCACATGGGTAACCCCACACTACCATCAGCGCTAAGAGGTTTCACTTCTGAGTTCGGGAAGG